>CAYUAE010000201.1:0-2530 GCA_964442675.1 uncultured Methylomarinum sp. | reverse complement strand
TTGTTTAATTCATTCCTCAAACGCTGTGTTTATACACAAATTCTGTGGATAACTTTGTTGATAAGATGTTTTTTTACCCCTTGATGCCGCGATTTTCCTATACTTCACTCAAATTGTTTATTTTTTATACACACTCACTCTTATAACTAAAAATCAATGACTTATATCTAATGTTATGGTGTTTTTACAGTGAAAATAATTATAAAATCCGGCTTGACATTGTATTTTTTCGCTATGTGTATAAATCCTTCACTGTATTCTCTGAAAACACTCGGTGCAGCTTGCTACCGGGCTTCATCTTGCCGTACCATATTTGTATCTGGTGTTACGCGGATGGCTTATATCCACACCCCGCATAGGGGAAATTCATGAATTGCCCCCTACTGACTTCGTCTTAACACAGCAAAATATTCTTTATGACACATCAACAAAAAAAAATCGGCTTTATCGGTATTGGTTTAATGGGGAAACCCATGTGTTTACGCCTGTTGGCGGCAGGATTTTCAGTAACCGTCTGGAACCGTTCGGCAGCTAAATTGCAGCCGGTGATTGACGCGGGTGCAATAGCCGCTGAGACGGTGGCAGATTTGGTCAGGCAGTCGGATGTGTTGTTGCTGTGTCTGGCCGATACGGCTGTGGTCGAAATGATCAGTCGTACACAGATTTTTCCACATATAACAGCCAACACACTGATTATTGATTTATCCAGCATTGATCCTGAAACAACCCGGCAATTAGCCGATGAATCGCTCCAGCTCAATGCCCGTTGGGTGGATGCACCGGTTTCAGGCGGCACCAAGGGCGCTGAAAACGGAACGCTGGCAATTATGGCCGGTGGTGAAGCAGAAGACATCGCTATCGCCCGCGAGATATTAAAGCCTTTGTATCAGCAATTGACGCATATGGGGCCTGTTGGTAGTGGCCAAATGACGAAAATTTGTAATCAGATGATTGTCAGCTGTAATGTGCTGGTGATTGCCGAAATGATGGCGTTGGCAAAACAGGCCGGGGTCAATGCGGAAAAAATCCCGCAGGCACTGGCGGGTGGTTTTGCCGATTCCAAACCGTTGCAGATTGCCGGCCCGGAAATGGCCAACCACCATTTTGAGCCCGTCAAATGGCGGGTTAAAACGCTGTTAAAAGATTTGAATATGGCATTAGAGCAGTCTAAACACTTAGGCCGCGCCATACCGATGTCGGGACTTGCCGCACAGCTGATGCAATTACATGGCAGCCGGGGGTTTCTGGAACAGGATCCGTCTACCCTGGTCACCTTATTCGAGGAAGATTGATGCTGCAATTTTCCTTAAACCTTAGCTTATTATTTACCGAAAAACCGCTGATCGAACGCTTTGAAGCGGCGCGTTCGGCTGGATTTGACGCCGTTGAAATCCAGTTCCCGTACAGTCTATCGATTGAACAGATCAAACAACAATTAGCGCAACATCGACTTAAACTGGTGTTATTTAACGTCGATGCCGACACGTTGTTGCAAGGCGGCGAAGGCTTGGCCGCTATTCCCGAAAAGAAAGCCCAGTTTCGCCAAGCCGTTGAGCAAGCACTACGCTATGCCGAGGCATTGCAGCCTAAGGCTGTCAATATCTTGCCTGGCTGCTGTTTTGACGCTGCCCGGAAGGCCGACTATATTGCGACATTCAAAGAAAATCTGCTCTACGCCACCGAGCGTTTTAGTCACTTAGGCATAACGACCGTATTCGAAGCCGTCAATACCCAGGACATGCCAGGTTTTTTGATCACCTCCGGCCAGGCGATGGTCGATATTCTGGCGCAATTAAATCACTCTGGCCTGGCGATGCAATATGATATTTATCACATGCAGAAAATGGGCGAAGACTGCGCCGGTTTTTTAGCGCAGCATCTGGATAAAATAGGCCATATTCAGTTTGCCGATTGTCCTGACCGGGGCGAGCCGGGTAGCGGACAGGTTGATTTTGAGCACCTGTTCGGATTGATTGAACAGTCCGATTATCGTGGCTGGGTCGGGGCGGAATACCGGCCAGAAAATGATACATTGCAATCATTACAGCGTTGGCAGCACTTTCGTTAAATCAGGTTATAATGACGCTTACCCGGACTAAAAACCTTACACTTTATGACAAAAATCGAATACAGACTTCATCACGCCAGTATGCTGGTTTCCAATACGCAAGAATCGTTAAAATTTTATGTCGATATTTTAGGTATGGAGCAAACCAACCGTCCTAAACTGGCCTTTCCTGGTGCCTGGTTGAAAGTCGGCGATTGTCAGATTCATTTATTGGAATTACCCAGCCCCGACCCTAAAACCGGTCGCCCGCCCCATGGTGGTCGTGATCGTCATGTTGCGGTGACTGTTGCCGATATTACGCCGGTAAAACAAAGGCTCGATGATGCCGGTATCGATTACACCTTGAGTATTTCAGGACGACAGGCTTTGTTTTGCAGAGATCCTGATGGTAATGCGATTGAAATTATTGCTGATGTCGAAATTGCCAATATGGCAAATGCTTAAAGTCGGTACAATTCTTAA
>CAYUAE010000200.1:0-2658 GCA_964442675.1 uncultured Methylomarinum sp. | reverse complement strand
GTTCTGGGTCCCATTCCACTGCCTACTAGAAAAGAAAGATTTACGGTATTGATTTCTCCGCATGTGAATAAAGATGCTAGAGATCAATATGAATTAAGAACGTATAAACGCTTGCTTGATATTGTTGAGCCTACGGATAAAACCGTTGATGCCTTAATGAAGCTGGATCTCGCTGCAGGCGTTGATGTTCAAATTAAGCTGAAATAACAGCGAAATAGATAAAGTTGAGGAATTGGCAGATGTCAATAGGTCTTATTGGTCGTAAACGTGGTATGACCCGAATTTTTGGTGAAGATGGACGATCAGTGCCTGTAACCGTTCTTCAGATTGAAGCGAACCGAGTGGTTCAAGTTAAAGATCTGGAAAAAGACGGCTATAAAGCGATTCAGGTCGCGGCAGGTGAGAAAAAATCTTCGAAAGTAAATAAAGCGATGGCGGGGCATTATGCTGCTGCAAATGTAATGGCTGGTCGTGGTTTATGGGAATTCAGACTGGAAGACGGCGAAGGTGAAGATTTGACAGCCGGTTCCGAACTGAGTCTCGATATTTTTGAAAAAGGACAGGTAGTTGATGTTCGTGGCGTCAGTATTGGTAAGGGTTTTCAAGGTGGCGTAAAACGGCATAACTTTAGAATGCAGGATGCTACCCATGGTAACTCAATATCGCATAGAGCGCCGGGTTCAATAGGGATGTGTCAAACACCAGGACGTGTATTCAAGGGTAAGAAAATGGCTGGTCATATGGGTGCGGTTAAAACAACTATGCATAATCTGACCATTGAAGCAATTGATACTGAAAGAAATCTGATTTTAGTGAAAGGTGCTGTGCCAGGTCCTAAAGGTGGTGATGTAATGATCACACCAGCAATAAAAAAACGGAACAAGGGGTAATTGGCGATGACTTTACAGATTCCTGCATTAAATGAAGAGGATTCAGCCTCTGCTGTCGAGGTAGCTGAACAGGTTTTCGGTCAAGATTTTAACGAAACGCTGGTTCATCAGCTGGTAGTTGGATACTTGGCAGGTGGGCGTGCTGGCACTAAGGCGCAAAAAAACAGGTCAGCTGTAAGTGGTGGCGGTATCAAACCATGGCGACAAAAAGGGACAGGTCGCGCAAGAGCTGGTACAATACGCAGTCCACTGTGGCGGACAGGTGGTGTGACCTTTGCTGCTAAGCCTCGTTCGTTTGAGCAGAAAATTAATAAGAAGATGTATCGTGCTGGAATTCGTTCAATATTGTCCGAATTATTGCGGCAAGATCGTTTGGCTGTCAGTCAGGATATAGAGCCGGCTACGCCAAAAACAAAAGATATGGCGGCTAAATTGAAAAATGTAGACGCTAAGAGAATATTGATAGTTGCAGAGGAAGTGAGTGAAAACTTAGCTTTGGCAACTCGAAACATTCCCTATGTTACAGTGGCAACACCGTTAACGGTTGATCCGGTGACGCTGGTAGGTGCTGACAAGGTCATAGTAAGTCCTGCTGCATTAAAGCAAATTGAGGAGCGTTTGGCATGAGTATAGAAAGAGTCAAATTAGCCGGTGTGATTCTGGCGCCTATTGTGTCGGAAAAAAGTTCAATTGCTGCAGAGGATAATAATCAATTCGTATTTAGAGTTGAAAAGTCAGCCAATAAATTACAGGTTAAGAAAGCTGTCGAATTGATGTTTGATGTAGAGGTTGATTCGGTAAGAGTATTGAATGTAAAAGGTAAGGTCAAACGGTTTGGTCGTACTTTAGGCAAGCGTTCAGACTGGAAAAAAGCTTACGTCAAGCTGAAAGCAGGTCATGAAATTGACTTTGTGTCGGCATAAAACAAGTTATTGAGCAATAGGAACGGTAGAGAAGAATGGCTATTCTAAAATCCAAGCCAACATCGCCAGGATCAAGGTTTGTTGTAAGAATTAAAAATGAAGAGCTGCATAAAGGAAAGCCTTATGCACCACTGCTGGATAAAAAAAGTAAGACGGGTGGGCGTAATAACCAAGGCAGAATTACGACGCGTCATGTCGGTGGTGGTCATAAACAACACTACCGGATTATTGATTTTAAAAGAAACAAGAAAGATATTCCGGCTGTTGTTGAGCGGATTGAATATGATCCAAATAGATCAGCGAATATCGCACTGATTTTGTATAAAGATGGTGCAAGACAATATATTATTGCGCCAAAAGGACTTAAGGTCGGGCAGGAAGTTTTATCGGCTGAAGCGACTCCGGTAAAAACAGGGAATTGTATGCCCTTGAGAAATATGCCGTTAGGTACCACGATTCACTGTGTAGAATTAAAGCCCGGGAAAGGGGCACAATTGGCAAGAAGTGCAGGCACTTCAGCACAATTAGTTGCTAAAGAAGGTATGCATGTTACTTTGCGTTTACGTTCAGGCGAAATGCGTAAAGTTTTAGCGGATTGCCGGGCTGTTGTGGGTGAAGTTTCGAATTCCGAACATAATCTGATTTCATTAGGTAAGGCGGGTGCTTCACGCTGGAGAGGAGTTCGTCCAACAGTAAGAGGTGTCGCTATGAACCCAGTTGATCACCCGCATGGTGGTGGTGAAGGTAGAACATCCGGTGGCAGACACCCTGTTTCACCTTGGGGGACTCCGACTAAAGGTTATAAAACACGTAAAAATAAACGTACTGATAATATGATTGTCAGA
>CAYUAE010000199.1:0-2667 GCA_964442675.1 uncultured Methylomarinum sp. | reverse complement strand
ACCAATTATTCCTTTTATGTACCCCTATCAATTTACATGCACTATAAAACGAGCCGCCTGAAGATGGATTTAGCTATTGCTCCTGGCAACGTCTTATTGCATTGATCTGCATTTATACAGCCAAAAAGATAAACTATTCCTGTTTTTTACAATTTGCACACAAACCATGCAGCTCTAATTGTTGACTCAGCAAAGAAAAACCCGTGTTTTCAATACTGGCTTTAAGCTCATCTAAAAGTTGTTTGCATAAACCGACCTCTTCAACTTTATGGCATTGATCACAAATCAAAAACTGGGGGATCTGATGCTGATGTTCACAAATAATATGGGAACAGGCTAAATATTGATTGGTCGTTTCCAGTTTATGTACCAATCCGGCCGCCAATAAAAAATCCAGCATACGATAAGCAGACATGGCCGAAAGCGGTTCGGCTATCGTTTTTTTATAGCGCTCGACAATATCATAAGCCGATAAGGGTTCTTCTTCTTGCAATAAAATCTGCAACACATTACGACGTTTTTTTGTCAGCCGCAAACCCGATTGCAAACAGTCGTGCTCGACTTTTGTCAATATGCGCTCAATCTTGTTGATAGTTGTCATACTTTAAAACGTCACCCTGACACCCATGGCCACACCTCTACCCGGCTCAGGAGCGAATTGCCGCAAATAGGAAACAGAGTGTC
The DNA here is from genome assembly GCA_964442675.1 of uncultured Methylomarinum sp. Classification (GTDB taxonomy): domain Bacteria; phylum Pseudomonadota; class Gammaproteobacteria; order Methylococcales; family Methylomonadaceae; genus Methylomarinum. The sequence goes on along the minus strand of CAYUAE010000199.1, from coordinate 1,983 downwards.
GAATATCCTGGTCCAATAAATTATTTGCATTTACGAATAATTTTATCTCGGCATCATCGCCTGCATTCAGTTGATACTGCGCTGCAAGATTTAACAACCAGTAACCTGCCGTTTCCGCTTCGTTTAACCCGGGATGATCCTGCTTTTCCGCACGTGTTATGCGCATATCCGCCATCCAGTCCAGACTGCGCCAGGATAAAGCCATGCCATAACGCAAGGGCGGCATACGCGGCACATCGCCGCCACGACTAAAACGACCTCGCACATAATCGGCAAACCCTTGCGCGTTCAGCGAACTACTTTCAAAATCAGCCAAACGCAGATTGACTTGTGCTTCAAACCCCTGAAATTCGGCATCACGTTGCTGCGTATTGAAAACCGGCAAACAATTCAGCGTACAACTCGTTATAAATATCTCGTTATTTAAATCAAAAAATTGCCCACTACTGATTTGAGTGATGTAATCCTGCACCCAGTTCTGATATAAATTGATATCAGCCTGCACCGTTTCGTGATCAATATGTAATCCTAATTCAAGATTATGCGAGGTTTCCTCAATCAAATTGGCATTACCTCGGTCATAGGTCTGTGTCGCCAAATGCGGACCATTAGAAAATAATTCCTGAACACCAGGCGCTCGTTGCGACCGCGTAAATGTCAGCGTCACACTATCTTCTTCAGAAACATTCCAAATAGCCGCGGCCGAAAAACTAACCGGGGTATGCGATTTTTCCGGCAAATTCTCCGGGCTTATCCATTGTTGTTCCACCCGCAGACCCAGCTCATAGGTCATATATTCTGTGTGAATATCCTGCATGGTAAACCATGAAAAGCCATTGATATCTGAGGCCGGCACTATCGCTTCTGCACCAATGGCTGAAAAGCGACTATTTCGGGTTTGCACACCCACCACGCCATGATCGAAAATAGCCCAAGGCTGTTGCACCAGCTCCAGACGACTGCTAAAGCCCTCCTGTTTATAGACATTGCTGGCCGTACCATCTTCCAGCTCCGTATGCTGGTAATCGTTATAACCCAACTGGATACGTAATTTTTCAGCAAAGGCGAACGGCGAATTTAATGCTGACTTCATCTCATAGCGGGTTTGCCGCATGGCAATACGCACCGACGCGGCCTCTTCTGCTGGCGGAATACCATAATTATTGTTCAAGTGATTCACCGAAACTCCAACGAAGCCGCTATCGCCAACCCACGAAAATCCTGCTGTGCCACTCCGTGCCCGGGTATTGGAATTTAGCAGGCGGCCTTGACTGCTGTTTACCTGCCCATTGATGGCATAACCCGGTATTTGTAAATTGATACTGTCCCGGTAAAAACCGTCTAAATGCCAGGCCAGCTTATTCGCGCTCCCTTCCAGCTTGAATGCAGTTGACTTACCTTCATTGACGGTATTGTAACGTTGCTCAATCGCACCTTGCAGCGCTTTTTCAGGCAACATCTCAGGGATGCGATTATCCAACACATTGACAACCCCACCAATCGCACCACTGCTATACAACAATGTCGCCGGTCCTTTAAGCACTTCAATCTTTTCCGCCCACAGTGACTCCGTACTATTGGCATGATCCGGACTTAATGATGATACATCCAGACTGCTCAGATTATTTTGCAAGACCTGCACTCTGGCACCGGACTGCCCCCGAATCACCGGCTGCCCCACACCGGGGCCGAATGACTGACTGCTGATACCCGGCTCGTTTTGCAGTGTTTCACCCAAGGTTGAACCGGCTTTCATACGCAATTCATCACCACTCAGCGTCGATACTGGCAAGGCCGTTTCAGCGGCTTGCGGCGGTGCGGCATGAATCACCAGCGCATCCAGGATTTGAACATGCTTAGGTTCTGCATATACCGAGCCAGAAATGCACGCCCCCAAAAACAGCCATCGAGAAATATGTTTCCTATCCATCTGATAATTCATTTTTAGAAGACCCTGATGATTTTTATGATATGTTACATCAT
>CAYUAE010000198.1:0-2689 GCA_964442675.1 uncultured Methylomarinum sp. | reverse complement strand
GGCGCGCCGTGCCCCTACAAATTCATGAATTGCCCCTGCCAAAATGATTGTAGAAAGTACCGAAAAACCGCTCACGCCCGCCCAGTGGATCGGTTTTTTCAGCATGGCGGTCGGTGTCTTCATGGCTGTGCTCGATATTCAGATTGTCGCCAGTTCCTTGCAGGAAATTCAGGCCGGCCTGTCGGCGACACAAGATGAAATCGCCTGGGTGCAGACCTCTTATCTGATTGCCGAAGTCATTATCATTCCATTATCCGGCTGGCTGGGCAAAGTATTTTCCACCCGCTATCTGTATGTGATTTCGGCCGGTGGCTTCACGCTGGCAAGCTTAGCCTGTGCCTTTGCCTGGAATTTACCCAGCATGATTGTGTTCAGGGCTTTGCAAGGTTTTCTGGGCGGCGCCATGATTCCTATGACCTTCACCGTCATTTTCATCATGTTTCCGAAACGCCTGCATGGTGCCATGACGATTGTACTGGGCTTGATTGTCACCATCGCTCCGACCGTCGGCCCGGTTCTGGGCGGCTATTTGACCGCCGCCTACAGCTGGGAAGTGTTATTTTTAATCAATGTCTTGCCCGGCCTTCTGGTCTGTATTCTGGTGTGGAGGTATGTCGATATCGACCAGCCAAACTGGCGCTTACTGAAAAAAATCGATTTTGTCGGCATTATTCTGATTGCCCTGTGTTTGGGCTGTATGCAGTTTGTGCTGGAAGAGGGCTTTCGCAAACAATGGTTTGAAGATCCCCTGATCGTAACACTGACATTCATTTCTGCCGTCAGTGGCATAGCCATGCTCATCTGGGAGCTTAAAAATCCACATGCGATCATCGATTTATATGCCTTTCGTAATGTCAATTTCGCGGTGGGTTGTTTATACAGTTTTGTGTTAGGCATCGGCTTATACACCATCATTTATTTAACCCCGATTTATCTGGCCAGCATTAAAGGTTTAAACAGCTTGCAAATCGGTTACTACCTGATGGTCGTCGGGTTGTTTCAATTGCTATCCGCTTTTATCGCCGGGCCGTTGGAAAAAAAGATGGATTTGCGCTGGATGCTGGCGCTGGGATTTGGCTTGTTTGCGCTCGGTTCATGGATGAATACCGGCCTGACGGCTGAATCTGGCTATTGGGAGTTTTTCTGGCCGCAAGCGGTGCGCGGCACGGCGTTGATGTTATGTTTTCTGCCTATAAACACGCTGGCTTTGGGTCTTCTGCCGCCTGAAGAAGTCAATAATGCCAGTGGTCTATACAACCTGATGCGTAATCTGGGCGGTGCCATCGGCCTGGCTGTGGCTAATACCCAGATTATTTATTTCACCAAAGCCAATTACGCCGTCTTCCGTGAATCGATTACCGCAACCAATTATCAAGCTCAGGCGATGTTACAACAACTGACCGAGCTGATGGCCAGCTACGATTTGCCCGACCCGAAGCTGGCCGCACTCAAACAACTTGCCGGCCTGGCGTTACGCGAGGCAGAAGTCATTACCTTTAACAACCTGTTTTTTGTCATTGCCATGATATTTGCAGGCGCTTTAGCGATTGCGCCATTCCTTAAAAAAGTCGATCCTGAAAAAGCGGGTGAGAGAGCAACGGGATAATAGCTTAAGCGTTATCGTTGTCGTGCCATACAGCGACACGTTATTGACGGCGAAACGGGTTTACGTTGAATGTAAGCATTTACAATACATAACATCGGTCATATTTTATGCTAGTCTTGAAATAAATCGTTTATTCAGGTTTTAGATATGTTTATTCGCCGCTATATCTGCATTTCTTGCCTTTGCTTTGGCTTAAATATTCAAGCTGCCGATTTTGCTGATGAGCAGGATGTTTTATTCAGTGATTTACCGTCCGTTTTTACGGCCTCGCGCCATTTACAACCTGTCACACGGGCGCCGGCGGCTGTCGATATTATCAGCGCGGAGCAGATCCGGCGCTATGGCTGGCGCACCCTGGGGGCAATTATCAATAGCCTGCCCGGTTTTTTGAATACTTATGAGCGTGCTTATCAACATGTCGGGGTGCGTGGCTTTGCGCCGCCTGGGGATTACAACACGCGGGTGTTGTTATTGATTGATGGTCATCGTGTCAATGAAAACCTGCAAGATTATGCCGGTATGGGGCGTGATTTTTTAGTGGATGTGGAAAATATTGAACGGGTGGAAGTGGTGCGTGGCCCAGGTTCAGCCCTGTATGGCAGCAGTGCTTTTTTTGCGGTTATCAATGTCATCACCCAACGCGGTCGTGATATACAGGGCGCACAACTGGCCGGCGAAATGGCCAGTTATGACAGCCACCGGGGTCAGGTCAGATTGGGCAAAAAGTTTTCCAATGGGCTGGAAACGTTAATCACCGGCAGTTTTTACCATAGCGACGGCCACAGCCAGTTGACGTTTCCCGGCACTGGCACCGCTTATAATCTGGATGAAGAGCAGGTGGAGCGGTTATTTAATAAAACGACCTGGGGTGATTTCACCTTCAGCGGCGGCCTCATGCAACGGAAAAAATTTATTCCCACCGGCTTTAATTTTGTCACATTCAATGAACCCGGCACGTTTTATCAGGATAAACGTGCCTATGTCGATTTAAATTATCATCATTTTTTCCAAAACGATTGGGAATTCACCGGTCGGCTGTTCTGGGATCGCTATCAGTTTGACGATGAACTGCATAACTTTAAT
>CAYUAE010000197.1:0-2728 GCA_964442675.1 uncultured Methylomarinum sp. | reverse complement strand
ACATTATCAATTTTTCTGGAACTTTGCATGCGTATTCATCGATTACCGACTCAACTTGTTAATCAGATTGCGGCGGGTGAGGTCGTTGAGCGGCCGGCTTCGGTGGTCAAAGAGTTAGTGGAAAACTGCTTTGATGCCGGCGCGACACAAATAGATATTGAGATTGAACAAGGCGGCGTTAGATTGATGCGCATTCGCGATAATGGCTGCGGCATTGAAAAGGACGATTTGCCATTAGCTTTATCCCGTCATGCCACCAGCAAAATTTCTTCATTGCAGGATTTGGAAAAAATCAACAGCATGGGGTTTAGGGGCGAAGCATTGCCCAGTATCAGCTCGGTTTCCCGTCTGGTTCTGATTTCACGAACGGTTGATGCTGAATGCGCCTGGAAAGTCAGCGCCGATGGTACAGAAACTGACTTTGATCCGCAGCCCGATCCGCATCCGCCCGGAACCACGGTTGAAGTCAGGGATTTGTTTTATAACACACCGGCCAGACGAAAATTTCTGAAAACTGAAAAGACTGAATTTTCGCATATCGAAAATTTGATCAAGAAAATGGCCTTGAGCCATTTCGATATTGGCTTCAGATTGCTGCATAATCAGCGGGAAGTCTTGAACTTTAAGCCGGCTGGGTCAGAAGCCATGCAGGCGCAACGCATCGCGGCCGTGTATGGATCGGCCTTTATTGAAAATGCCGTATCAATCGATGTTTCAGCCTCTGGCTTGCGGTTACAGGGCTGGGTTGGGCGGCCTACATTTTCGCGTAGTCAAGCGGATATGCAGTATTTTTATGTCAATGGACGTCTGGTTCGAGATAAGCTGATCAGTCATGCCGTTCGACAAGCTTATCAAGACGTTTTATATCATGGCCGGCATCCGGTTTTTGTACTGTATTTGACCTTGGATCCTCGGCTGGTCGATGTGAACGCGCATCCGGCTAAGCTGGAAGTTCGTTTCAGAGAGGGGCGGTTGGTGCATGATTTTTTGTTCAGCGCATTGCATAGGTCGCTGGCTGAGCAACGTCCAGGGCAGGTGGCAGATAGCCCAATAATACATGAAACGACGGTTGAACCAGCGCCAATCAAGCACGATGATAGGGGGGCTAAATCATCAAAGGCGTATCAGTCATTTTCCGAGGTTCCTCAGCAATCGGCTTTACCCTTGACCGTCGCCGAGGAAATTCAGGCTTATGCCAAACTATACCCGCAAGAAACCGATATGGCAGTTCTGCCAGAGAGTGAGGTGGATAACAAAACAATACCACCTTTAGGATTTGCACTGGCACATATTCATCAAATCTATATTTTGTCTGAAACCGAAAATGGCATTATTCTGGTTGATGCGCATGCCGCGCATGAACGTATTTTGTATGAGAAGCTAAAACGACAGTATCACCAGGGCTCGGTGCCTATGCAGCCTTTGTTGTTGCCCTTAAAGATTCAGGTCAGCCAGAGCGAGGCGGATTGGGTCGAACAGCAGCAGGACTTTTTTGCCGGTTTGGGGTTTAGTTTGACGCGTTCCGGGCCGGAAGCGGTAGTGCTGCGTTCGGTACCGGCTTTGTTGGGAAAGGCGGATGTGGAATTATTGATTAAGGATTTATTGGCCGATTTAGCGGAGTTTGGCTTGAGTGAAAGGGTGTTGGAAAAAAGCAACGAAATTCTGGCGACGATGGCCTGTCATGGCGCCGTTCGTGCTCGGCGTAAACTGACTCTTGAGGAAATGAATGCATTGCTCAGAGAGATGGAGAAAACGGAAAGAATTGGGCAATGTAATCATGGTCGGCCGACCTGGGTTGAGTTGTCGCATAGTGATTTGGACAAGTTTTTTATGCGGGGGCAATGATGATGGCTGAAAAGCAGCCCCCAGCCGTATTTATCATGGGGCCGACGGCATCGGGAAAAACGGCATTGTCGATTAAATTAGCTCAGCAGTTGAATGGTGAAATTATCAGCGTGGATTCTGCTATGGTGTATCGCGGCATGGATATTGGGACGGCTAAGCCGACATTGGCGGAGCGCTGCGGTATTCCCCATCATCTGATTGATATTCTGGACCCTGCGGAAACATTTTCTACCGGCCAGTTTAAAACGCTGGCATTACAGAAAATGGCCGAAATAACGGCACAGGGGAAAATCCCCATTTTGGTCGGCGGAACGATGTTGTATTTCAATGTATTGTTAAATGGGCTGGCAGAATTACCAGAAGCCGATCCAGTCATTCGACAGCGGCTGGATCAATTATTGGTAGAGCAGGGTGCAAACGCCTTGCATCAGCGTCTTGCAGAAATCGATCCAGAAGCAGCCGCGCGCATTCATCCGAATGATCCACAAAGGATCCAGCGAGCGTTGGAAGTTTATGAAATCAGTGGGCGTCCAATCAGCGATTTCTTTAAACAGCAAATGAGCGCAATTCCTTATACTATCTGGAATATAAAATTAGTGCCATCGGATCGAAAAATATTGCATGACAGGATTGCCAGGCGCTTTGACAGTATGTTAAAAGAAGGGCTAGTGGATGAAGTCAGGCGCTTATTTGTGCGAGAGGATTTGAATGTATCTTTGCCTGCTGTTCGGGCGGTGGGATATCGTCAGATTTGGTCTTATCTGCAAGGCGAGATGGATTATGATGTCATGCGTGAAAAAGGCATTATTGCCACCCGTCAACTGGCTAAGCGGCAGTTTACCTGGCTTAGAAAACTGGATGTCGGGAAAAGTTTTGATAGTGA
>CAYUAE010000196.1:0-2760 GCA_964442675.1 uncultured Methylomarinum sp. | reverse complement strand
TGAAATAACAGACTCCTCTCCCCATTCCCCCCGCAACCCTTTTCATTTGCACGACTTGATTTATCCAGCACCTTGTTTTAAAACCAAGGTTTCCAACCCAGTATGCTACAAGCTACAAGGTGCTGGATGAAAAGGCGCACTATTTTCCTTAAAGAAAATCTTGTCCTTCAGGGCGAGGTGCTGGATTTATTCTGCTTTTTTTGGCTTTTTAGGTTAAAATACGAAGTTTTTTAAAGCCTTTTCGTTTCGGCTTTGCTCGGTTAATATTCGCCGTTTCCGGTCGATTAAAAAACCACGTTTATAACCAGACACCAAGCCCTTGTTTTGCATAAGGGTTAACTGTTTTTTATGTCCATTTTTTAGAGTACAAACATGACAGATCTATCGCTATATCGAAACATCGGTATCTTCGCTCACGTTGACGCCGGTAAGACCACAACCACGGAGCGTATCCTCAAACTGACCGGTAAAATCCATAAAATCGGCGAAGTTCATGATGGCGCAGCCACAACCGACTTTATGGAGCAAGAGCAGGAACGCGGTATTACCATTCAGTCTGCTGCGACAACCTGTGAATGGAACGGTCATCGGTTAAATATCATCGACACCCCGGGACACGTTGACTTCACCATCGAAGTGTACCGTTCCCTGAAAGTATTAGATGGCGGTATCGGTGTATTCTGTGGCTCCGGCGGTGTAGAACCGCAATCTGAAACCAACTGGCGTTATGCTAACGAATCAGAAGTTGCCCGTATCATCTATATCAACAAACTGGATCGTTTAGGTGCTGACTTTTTCCGCGTCGTCAAACAGGTTGAAGATGTGCTGGGTGCAAACCCACTCGTTATGACTGTGCCCATCGGCCGCGAAGATGATTTTGTTGGCGTGGTTGATCTGTTAACGCGCAAAGCCTGGGTTTGGGACGACTCTGGCGATCCATTAAAATACGAGATCAAAGATGTTCCTGAAGACATGGTTGATCTGGTTGAAGAATGGCGCGAAAAAATGGTCGAAACGGCGCTGGAACAAGACGACGAAGCCATGGAAAAATATCTGGACGGTGAAGAGCCCGATATTGAGACCTTAAAAAAATGCATCCGCAAAGGTACCATCGCGCTTGACTTCTTCCCGACCTATTGCGGCTCGTCTTTCAAAAACAAAGGTGTGCAGCTGGTTCTCGACGCCGTTGTCGATTATCTGCCCAACCCAACCGAAGTCAAACCTCAGCCTGAAGTTGATCTGGAAGGCAATGAAACCGGCAAATTTGCCATCGTTGACCCGGACCGTCCATTGCGCGCACTGGCATTCAAAATCATGGATGACCGTTTTGGCGCATTGACCTTTATCCGCATCTATTCTGGCCGCATGGAAAAAGGCATGACCGTCTTAAACAGCTCGACCGGCAAAACCGAACGGATTGGCCGTCTGGTCGAAATGCACGCCGACTCGCGGGAAGAACTCGAGTCAGCCCAGGCAGGTGATATCGTCGCCGTTATCGGTATGAAAAATGTCCAGACCGGTCACACCCTGTGCGACCCTAAAGACCCGGCGATCCTTGAGCCGATGGTATTCCCGGATCCGGTTATCTCGATCGCAGTTGCGCCTAAAGACAAAGCCAGCGCGGAAAAACTGGGCATTGCAATTGGCAAAATGATTCAGGAAGACCCGTCATTCCGGGTTGAAACCGACGAAGACAGCGGCGAAACCATCCTTAAAGGCATGGGTGAGTTACACCTCGACATCAAAATCGACATCCTGAAAAGAACACATGGCATCGAAGTTGATGTCGGCAAGCCACAAGTTGCTTATCGTGAAACCATCACAAAACGCATTGAAGACAGCTACACCCACAAAAAACAATCGGGTGGTTCAGGTCAATATGCGAAAATCGACTATATTCTGGAACCTGCCGAGCCTGGCACCGGTTTTGAATTTGAATCGACAGTAACCGGTGGTAACGTACCACGCGAATACTGGCCTGCGGTTGAAAAAGGCTTTGAAAGCAGCATGGAAAAAGGCGTACTGGCCGGCTACCCTTGCCTGGACGTTAAAGTAACCTTGTTTGACGGTGCCTTCCACGCCGTGGATTCATCGGCCATTGCGTTTGAAATTGCCGCTAAAGCCGCTTATCGTCAATCCATCCCCAAAGCCGGTCCTCAACTGCTTGAGCCGATCATGAAAGTGGATGTTTACACACCTGAAGACAATGTCGGTGATGTTATCGGTGACCTGAACCGTCGCCGCGGCATGATCAAAGCGCAAGAACCTGGTGTCACCGGCGTTCGCGTCAAGGCCGACGTACCATTGAGTGAAATGTTCGGCTATATTGGCGATTTGAGAACCATGACATCTGGTCGCGGACAATTCTCGATGGAATTTTCGCACTACGCGCCATGCCCTAAAAACGTGGCTGACGAAGTCATCAAAGAAGCCCAGGAACGCAATAAAAACAGCTAATCAAGTACATCTGGTTCCCACGGTCCTCCGTGGGAACCCATACCGGCGTTTATTGATTGATACGCCCTATGCATTCCCACGTGGCGGCAACTGACATCCTGTCTCAAGCTGAACTTGCACATCCTTGTGCGGCGAAGCGTGGGAACGAGTGCTTGCTGACGGGGTTCACTTCGTTATACACATCCTGTGACCCGGTTTCCTGGCAACAAAAAAGCCCGCAATGGTAATCCATTTCGGGCTTTTTTTATTTATGCCACCAGAGCCGAAAACCCCGTAGGAGCGGCTTCAGCCGCGATCTCTGGT
>CAYUAE010000195.1:0-2792 GCA_964442675.1 uncultured Methylomarinum sp. | reverse complement strand
TTGACAGACATTATCACGCAGCGTGATTTAAATCGCTATGAATACCGGGCGTCGGAAAGAACGCTGCAAATGTTGATTGAGGCCTGTATCGGCATAGCCAAGCATTGGGCTAACGATTTGAATAAAACAGCACCCGCGGACGCCTATTCTGCTTTTGAGGCGTTATCACAGCATGGGATTGATACCGCTACGGAAATTAATTGGCGAAAAATAATCGGCATGAGAAATGCTTTGGTCCACGATTATCTTAATATGCGACCGGAGATTATCAGGGCGGTTATAAAAAACACAAGCTATCATCCTTTATTTCTCTTTGCGGAGCAGGGATTGATTGCCTTGAAAAAATAGCGCCTGGGAAAGTACAAGGATAGGTATGGCGGCTGCATGGATACAGATCAAAGTATGACGTCGTTGTTAAAAGCGACAGCGAAACCCACCTCCATCAATGCGGTAAAACGAGCGGAAATTGAAGAAACATCCCGATCAGAACCAGATCATCAAAAGCCTGATTGCACTGGCAAACAACCATACCGATGTGGAAATCCTGTGGCTGTATGGTTCGTGCGCAAGAAACACCGCTAATCTGTACAGCGATTATGACCTGGCGGTAGCCTTCAAGCATTATATTGAAGACCTGGTTGAGCGGTGTTTGAGACCTGAAATGCTGGCATTGAAATGGATGCATGGAACAAGCGTAGAAATTTCCGTCATCGACATCAACCAAGCTCCCCTGCCGTTAGCTTATACGGTGGTTCAAGACAATTGCCTGCTTTACAGCAATAATGATTATCGCAAAATGATAGAAGAACAAAAGATCATGTCGAAATGGGAATTAGACTACTGCTATTCTAAAAAACATTATGCTTGATAGTTATGTTGAAGCCATTCAACAACATTAAAAAACTGACCTGTGTGGTTAAAGTCGGTCATGACAAGGGATTGTTTGATACTATGTATGTTTCAAAAGTTTTCGCACCTTGTCTCCTTCGTAATCGTGCATAGCACTTGCCAAAAGGCTTAAAAAATCAGAAAATTCTGGTATGAGCAAATTCCCACTGGACTTCACCCAATCGTCACCCTTGCCTGAGACATTAGAAGAATCTCATCAGGCGATTTTGACGTTGTGGGAAGCGATGGGGCCGGGGTTGATCGCCTGGATTAACCTGATAAATGGCCGTTACCGCCTAACGTTGAGACAAATCGAAAGTCTGCTACAGGAACAATGGCGGCTGACCTTCGGTCTAGGTGCTATCAGCCAAAGCTTCAAAACCCAACTGGAACAGGGGGCTCTCATCCATGGAAAAACCAAAACCGGCAACAGCTGCCGTAAATTGCTGAAAGATTTTCCACGGCTTTGGATCTTTCTGAGCTATCCGGGCGTGCCGCTGACCAACAATGCGGCGGAGAGGTCATTGCGCCCTTATGTTATCTGGCGAAAAATCAGTTTTTTCAGTCAATCACACCGAGGCGATCATTTTCGGCCGATGATCTTGTCCTTGATCGAGACCTGTAGACGATTAGGGCTTAATCTTTATCAAACCCTCAGAACGATTTACACCCAGGAGCTGAGAGATGGCCAAGTTTCTAACCGCTTACTTATTTCAGGGCAGCAAGCGGTTGTAAGGGTATGAGCGATTATCAAATAACAGAACTGGAGAAAAATATCGTCTCTGCTATCCAGTCGGCAGTGCCCGGGCTCAAAGCGGTTTATCTTTTTGGTTCGGCAATAAAGGGCGATATGCATGACAATAGCGATATTGATTTGGCTATATGGACTGAGCAGCCTTTGTCTGCATTGGAGTTGTGGGACCTGAGGCAACTGATGGAAACGATAGTGCAACGGCAAGTTGATTTGATTGACTTAAACAAAGCGACAACGGTAATGCGGATGCAGATTGTGTCGCAAGGCAAACGCTTGTATTGTCAAGACTTTAGTGCCTGTGAGCAATTTGAAGATTTTGTTTTTTCTGATTATGTTCGTTTGAATGAAGAAAGGCATGAAATACTGGAAAGCATTCGCCAGCAAGGACGGATTTATGGATGATGTTTTGTTAAACAAAGCGGCTATCATAGAGCGATGCTTGATGCGAATCAGGCAAGAATATCATGGGCATGAAACAGAATTGGGTACAAATTTTACCCGCCAGGATGCGATTGTGTTAAATCTGCAACGGGCCTGCGAATCATCTATTGATGCAGCCATGCATCTGGTCAGGGTGTACAAATTGGGTATTCCACAACAAAGCAAAGATGCTTTTTCATTGCTTGAAAAAGCCGACTTGTTGCCATCGGAATTATCTCGACACCTGCAAGCTATGGTTGGGTTTCGTAATATTGCCGTACACCAGTATCAAGACTTGAGTCTAGATATTCTGAAGTTTATTCTGAAAGAACGATTAGTCGATTTTCAAGCCTTTTCGACTCTGCTTTCGCGCTTGGCGTTACAATGAGGCAAATATTGATTATAACGGCTGTGTAGAAAAACCAGCCTCCTGGTCAATGAATCCAGCAAATAATGCTGCAAAAACTCCAGCGAAGAGCCCTGATACAATACGGATGGCCAAAATAAGATTGGCTCTTTACCGTTTTTCTGGCAGCAAGGCAGAGTTAAGCGGATATGGTAAAAAATGCGCAATAAAAATAAAAAAGAAATTCTTACAAAACGATTTGATAAATTAAGGCAGCATTATGAGGCTTTGAAGGCTTATAAGCAATTGATTGACAAGTTGTCAGCACAGGTTGATATTTATCAGCCTGAAAATTTCAATAAACTTGAAATTCAGGATAAGGCT
>CAYUAE010000194.1:0-2804 GCA_964442675.1 uncultured Methylomarinum sp. | reverse complement strand
TAATGAATATAGCGAGATAAAACAGGATGTTAATCTGCTGATACGGCAGATAAAAAAATATGAAGAGCAGTTGAATGAATTAAAGCAACGCAGTGATATTCAGGAAGCCTTGAACGAGATGCTTAATATTTCATTACTGCCGCTGCCGCTCAATGAGCAAATGCACAGAATTTTGCTGCTGGTACTGAATATCCCCTGGCTTGCGCTGGAAAAAAAGGGCTGCGTTTTTCTTGTCGATGACACGGGGCACGGCCTGAATATGGTAGCCGATCATAATTTGAATTCGTCTTTATTGTCGATGTGCAAGCATATTCAGTTTGGACAGTGTCTGTGTGGTAAAGCTGCCGAAACACAACAGCTGATATTCCGGAATTGTATCGATCATGATCACGATATACGGCCTGAAGGTATGAAGCCACACGGCCATTACAATACGCCGATTATCTTGAATAACAAGGTCTTAGGCGTACTCAATCTTTATGTCAAACACGGCCATAAATCATCATCGCTGGAAAAAAACTTTCTGGAGGCAACCGCAGCCGCCATGGCCAATATTATCGAACGTAAAAAATTCGAAGAGCAATTACATGCACTATCCCATAAAGATGAATTAACCGGCATTGCCAACCGCAGGCAATTCATGAAACGCTTAAGCGAAGAAATAAGACGGACAAACAATACGTTTGCCTTGTTATTCATTGATCTTGATCATTTCAAGCAGATCAATGACAGCTACGGCCACGACTATGGCGACCTGATTCTGATTCATGTCGCTCGCCGCGCCCAGAAATGTTTACAGGAAGCCGACCTGTTCGCCCGGTTAGGTGGCGATGAATTTGTGACCCTGCTAAAAGACTTTTCTTCTCCTGAACACGTTTTTGCAATTGCCAAGGCGATGATTCACGCCTTGTCAAAGCCCTACCACATAAAAGATACTGTATTATCGGTTGGCGCCAGTATTGGTATCAGCTTGTATCCACAGCATGGTTCAGAAATAGAGGAATTGCTTAAAAAGGCTGATGATGCACTCTATAAAGCGAAAGAAAAACGCGGCGAAGTTGTTATCCATACTTGAAAACACTAAGGCCGCTGCACGAGCATTCAAATGCCTTCACCCGGATAGAGTGCTCCATAAAATCAAGGGAAAGCTTTATCCAGCCTGTCTTAATCTCTGCATAGCAATAACAAAGCCTAATATTAAGGCCAGTGCCATCATAATCTTTTCATTACCAATACCGACAAAAGGCGTCATCCCTGTGCGCGGCGTAAAGCGTTGGGTCAACACCGCCTCTTTAAAGGCTGGCAATTGTGCAATAATTTTTCCATTTGGTGCGACAATGCCGGTTATACCGGTATTGGTAACGCGCAATAAATAACGTCCTGTTTCCAGTGCCCTGGCGCGAGCGATTTGCATATGCTGTTGAGGTTCTATGGAATGACCGAACCAGGCATCGTTGGTGACATTGACCAGAAAGGTCGCAGCCGGCAAGGCAGGTAAAAACACAGAGGCGAATGCGTCTTCGTAACAAATCGAACTGGCGAAAGGATAACCTTTTACCTGAATGAGCGGCTGCAATCGCCCACCCGGTGAAAATTTACCTAAATGCAGGCCTAATGCATCCAGAACCCAGCCTGAAAGCGGTTGTAAGGGTAAATATTCACCAAACGGCAGTAAATGATTTTTGTTATACGCCCCACTATTCTCGCCCAAAGCAATAAGCTTATTGTAGTTTTGTCCGGTTTTCAGATTACGGTCGGGCAAACCGGCGACAAGGGTAACCTGGTTCTGTTTGGCCCATTCTGCCAAAGGCCGTAAATAAAAATCTTCGACCTGGGCTTGATAAGCCGGAATTGCCGTTTCCGGCCAAATAATCAAATCTGATTCGGCATGCTGTTGTGTCAGTTCTCGATAGCGACGCAGTGTCTTGACGCGAACATCGGATTGCCACTTTTTATCCTGCGGGATATTGCCTTGAATCAAACTGACAGTCAGAGACCTTGCCGCCTCATGCGTCCAGTCAAATTGACGTAATACCACCGCGCTTATCCAGATAAACAATAAAAAACCCAACAGCAGGCTCTGTTTACGCATATCACGCATGATTTCAACCACCAATCCGGCTGACAACAGCAACAAGCCGCCGGCGCCATAACTGCCAAAAACCGGCACAAAACCTGCCAAAGGTCCATCTAATTGGCTATAACCCACTTGCAGCCAGGGAAAGCCATTCAATAACCATTCGCCACGGAAATATTCAATCATAATCCAGACGATAGCAAAAATGAGGCTCACCAAAACCGGCACCGTTATTTTTTGCGTCAAATGATTAAACAGCCAAGCCGTCAAAGCCGGAAACAAGGCCCAGAAACAGACGAATGCCCCAGTTAAAAGCAGTGCCCCAAAGACACTGCTGCCACCATAATCATGAATACTGACATAAACCCAGGAAACGCCACTGCCAAACAAGCCCAAACCGAACAGATAACCGCGCAAAAAAGCCCGGCCAGGCGTGGCATCTTTCCAGCTATAATAAGCAAAGCCTATGACAACCAGTGCCAGATAACCCTGCTCAAACGGGGCAAACGCCAGGGTTAACAGACAGCCTGCCAGCAATGAAAACAGCTGCCACGGCCATTGTGATGTTAATGTCATGCGTATCCGTTATTGTTATGAAGAAGCGGAAGCATCCCGACAAAACAATAAGACAAGTGATTGATTTTCAACGAGCATCCCTTTCAGGTAAGATGGGTACGACTGCATGGATGCAGAGCAAAGAGCAACGCAAAAAGCCGTTGCCGAGAGC
>CAYUAE010000193.1:0-2869 GCA_964442675.1 uncultured Methylomarinum sp. | reverse complement strand
GCTTAATTTGACGGATTATTCCGAATAGCCTCCTTACCTGAGTTCTCCCTTTAATTCCCCCCCCCCTTTTTTGTCACTGATGATGAATAATATGGAAAAAGAGCGCGAATTTGAATATTCCCGGGAAGATTTTAATTTCCTTAGACGCTTATCGAATAATTATTCAGGAATAATAGCGAATGACGATAAATTCGATATGTTTTATTCACGTCTGGCAAAGCGTCTGAGAACCTTAAAGTTCAAGACATTTAAGCAATATTGTCAATATCTTGAGAGCAATCATGAGCAGGAATTCAGTGAATTCATCAATGCCATTACGACTAATTTAACCGCTTTTTTCCGGGAAAAGCATCATTTCGATTATCTGGAAAAGGTGTTGATTCCTGAATTGATTGAAAAAAAACAGGCCAATAAACAGATTAAAGTCTGGTCAGCAGGTTGTTCAACCGGTGAAGAAGCGTACTCGATCGCTATTACCTTATTGGAAAATCTGTCGCAAGATTTTCAAATTAAAATTCTTGCGACAGATCTCGATACCCAGGTTTTAGATATTGCGAAAAACGGTGAATATTCGCTTGAGCGAAGCTCGGGACTTTCTGAGGAAATACTGAAAAAGTGGTTTAAAAAAGGTATCGGCAAAAATCAAGGAAAAATTAAAGCAAAACCCGAATTACAGCGGGTTATTCGTTTTAAACAGCTCAATCTTATGCACGAGTGGCCTATGACCGGCCCATTTGACTTTATTTTTTGTCGTAATGTACTAATCTACTTTGATAGGGATACAAAACAAAAATTAATTCAGCGATATCAAAATTTATTACCGCTCGGTGCCTGGTTGTTCATTGGACACTCAGAATCCCTGCATCAGCTTAACTCAGGATTCGATTTGGTCGGTAACACTATATATCAACGCAATCGATAGGATTGGTCATGAATGACAGGGAGATTCCGCCACCCTCAGTACCCGGTTTTGAGCATATCAGACGCTATTGGGATCAGGAAAACGATATTGTCACAGCAAAACTGCTCCCCGGCGACTTTTATGTAACAGGTGAGAATGAAATGATTACGACGGTGCTGGGTTCTTGTATTTCGGCCTGCATCCGCGATGTTGAAACGGGTGTGGGGGGCATGAATCATTTTATGTTACCGCAAACAGGGCGCAGCAAATTACAGATACAGACTGATTCAGTGATAAGCCAGGCTTTACGTTATGGTAACTATGCGATGGAACATTTAATCAATACGATTTTAAGTTATGGCGGCAAACGGAAAAATCTGGAAGTAAAATTGTTTGGTGGAAGCAAAATTATCGCTTCACTGGGCGACATAGGAGAAAAAAATATTCAATTCGTATTGGATTATATTGACGCCGAGGCATTGCGTTTGGTTGCTCAGGACTTGGGCGACATATATCCACGCAAAGTCAATTATTTTCCGCTAACGGGGCGAGCCAGGGTCAAAAAGATTAAAAGTCTGCATGAAGAGCAGATTATGGTTCAGGAAAAACAGTATCAAAAACGTATTAACAATGAGCCTGTTGAAGGCGATATAGAATTATTTTAAATGACAAGAAAAATAAAAGTATTGATTGTTGATGATTCGGCGCTTATTCGAACATTGCTGACGAAAATCTTGAATGCGTCAGCCGACATAGAGGTCATCGGGACAGCGCCGGATCCGCTGATTGCACGTGAAAAAATAAAAAAACTGAATCCGGATGTTTTAACCCTGGATATTGAAATGCCAAAAATGGATGGCCTGACCTTTCTTGAAAAATTAATGCGACTGCGCCCCATGCCGGTTATTATGATTTCAAGTCTCACTGAAAAGGGAGCGGTGTCAACATTAAAAGCCATGGAACTGGGCGCGGTTGATTTTGTTGCAAAACCGAAGACAGATTTATCAAATACCCTTACAGCTTATGCGAGTGAAATCGTCGAAAAAATCAAAATGGCGGCTAATGCCCATGTCCAGGCTTACGAGCCACCTCAAATTAAACAGCACCAGCCGCAACCGAAATTTACAACTGTCAAAAAAACAGGAAAAATCATTGCTATAGGTTCCTCAACGGGTGGAACCGAGGCCATTAAAGAGATTGTTCGAACATTGCCCGTGACAACACCGCCTATTGTTGTGTCACAACATTTACCTGCAGCTTTCAGTCTTTCTTTTGCAAAACATGTTGATGCTGTGACGGCAATGCATGCGTGTATTGCTCAAGACCTTCAGCCGATTAAACCGGGCAATATTTATATTGCACCCGGGGATAGGCACCTGGAAGTTGTACGCCAGGGAACAGAATATCTTTGCCGACTGAATGACGGACCTGCAATCAATCACCATAAACCGTCGGTGGAAGTCATGTTTAAATCCATCGCGAACAATGTGGGGCCTGCGGCTATCGGTATCATGTTGACCGGAATGGGGGCTGATGGTGCCCATGCAATGAAATTGATGCGGGATAATGGGGCTTGTAATATTGTGCAGGATGAAAGCAGTAGCGTGGTTTGGGGAATGGCAGGAGAGGCCTGTAAATTAGGGGCGGCTGAATATGTTATGCCACTGGAAAAGATTGCCAGCCAGATTCTGGCATTAACGTGAAGGTTTTGGAAAGGATGTAAAAATGTCTGAATTTGTCCGGCAGATCTGGATACCCTTCGTCATGAGCCTGATAGTCTGGTTTTTCGGGTTTTGGCTGCCAGAAAAAATCGTGATTGGATTGACCGTGCCTGTCTTGCTTGGAATATGGCTGACTCATCTCTTTTACACACAAAAGCAGAAAAATACGTTTATTAAGGCCTTCGACAACAATTTGTTTACAGGATTCACAAAAAATTGAATTTTGTATTCCCTTTTAAGATTCCAA
>CAYUAE010000192.1:0-2897 GCA_964442675.1 uncultured Methylomarinum sp. | reverse complement strand
GTGACGGCCGTGATGCTGGTTCATGCAGCCGATACGCAATGGCGCTACCTGCGCCGGCAGTTACCGGATGCCCGTCACATTGCTGTCATGTATAACCCTGAAGTCAGTCAAACTACGTTTCAATCAATACAAAAATTAGCGCGACGGGACAATATCCAGCTTAATGCCATCCCGATAAAGACGACTAAAGAGTTGGCGTTAGCTATTCGGCATCTCTCCCCGCAATTGGATGCTTTCTGGATATTGGATGCCAGTGTTTTTAATAACGCAGCGATTCGTCAGTTATTATTGTTCTCTTTTCGCAACCGTATCCCCCTGATTGGCCTGTCGGCCCCTTGGGTTAAAGCCGGTGCACTTTACGCTTTGGACTGGGATTATTATGATATGGGGGAACAGGCCGCTGATCTTGCATTAAAGATTTTACAACAGAAGCAAAAACCCTCATCCCTGCCGCCGTTGCATCCGCGTACCATTCGTCCGGTTTATAACCCTAAAACGGCTGATTACATGAAATTAAAGCTGGATACGCACACATCTCCTCCTATGCTTGAGGTCAGCCCATGAGCCGCATTAAATCGTATTCACTATGGCTACGAATAAGCGTTGTCAATATGTTATTGATCGTCATTACGGCCCTCAGTATCGGGGGGATTTTGATGTACACCTTTGTGACCCACGAACTACAGGCGCGATATGCCTATAATGTTGAAATAGCCAAGTTGCTGGCCAAAAACAGTGAATTAGCCGTTTATACCGAGCAGAAATCTGCCTTACAGCATTTGCTTTCTCAGGTAAAACACCTGCCTGGTATACACAGTATTCGTATCAGCGGTCAACAAGGCCAGGCTTTAGCCTCGTTTCAGAATGAGAGTTATCCGGCTAACCCACTGGAAAATTGGCTTTGGCATGGCTGGGTCAGCATCAGCGGTCAGGACTTTCCTTCGATTCGGCAAAATATTACCAGTGATGCGCAACAGGATGAAGCGCTGCTGTTTTCAAGCCAGTCTTCGGCTCAAGATAAAATAATCGGCCAGCTTGTCCTGGAGCCTGACCAAGTTTATTTTCAGGATATTCTCTACCAGGCATTTGTCCGCGGGATGCTTCTTACGTTGTGGATAGTGTTGATAGGTTTATTGCTGACAACCTTGTTTTCCATTCGCATGACCCGGCCGCTAAAAGATTTAGCCCAGACAGCCCATGACATTATGTCCGGCAAACTCAACAAAATCACACGCTTGCCACGTGCTTCCGAACTTCGAGAGCTGGTTAATGCCTTCAACAAAATGATTGGCTGGCTGGAAAACTATCATGCCGAAATAAAAGATTATCAGACTCAACTGGAGCGGCAAGCGTTTTATGATGAATTGACAGGCCTTGCCAATCGCAACATGCTCAAGGAACATTTAAAAACGGCCATCAGTTATGCCAAACGTCATCACAGAACAGCAGCGATACTTTTTCTTGATCTGGACCGCTTTAAAAATATCAATGACACCTTAGGGCATTCAACCGGCGATAGCTTGTTACAGGAAATCGCCCGAAGATTGCGCGAACTGCTACGCGATTGTGATGAAATTGCCCGCATGGGGGGTGATGAATTCATCATTGTCTTAAATGACTTAAAACGTGATCAGGAACAGGCCAAAGAAGATGTCCGCCGCATCGCAAAAGATATTGGCAAAAAACTCGACCGTCCTTTCTCTATTGCCGGTCATGAGCTAAGTTGCAGCTTCAGTATCGGTATCGCGTTATATCCACATGATGGTGACAGCAGCGAGGTCCTGACCCGTAATGCCGATACCGCCATGTATCAAGCCAAATCCAAGGGCCGCAATACCTATAGTTTTTATGAAGCCCATTTGCAACAACATAACGAACGGCGTTTATTTTTGGAGCATGGGTTAAAACAAGCCATTGCCTTAAATGAGCTTTTTTTATGTTATCAACCTAAAGTCGACATGAAAACCAGAACATTGGTTGGCGCTGAAGCACTGCTGCGCTGGAATCATCAAGGCGAAATCATTTCACCTCTGGAATTTATTCCGCTTGCAGAAGATACCGGCCAAATGATTCCGATTGGTGAGTGGGTTTTGGCCTCAGCACTCAATACATTACGGGAGTGGCGGCAAACAGGGCGTGTTGCAGATGATTTTTATGTCTCGGTTAATGTGTCGCCACAGCAATTGTTTCAACAAAACTTTGCTGATCAAACAATAGCCCTCCTCAACGATATTTTGCCTGATCAACCAGGGCTTTTAGAATTAGAATTAACAGAAAGCTGCCTGCTCAAACCCACTCAACACAGCCTGCAAACCTTCAAACAGCTTCATGAGGCTGGTTTAGGTTTAGCGATTGATGATTTTGGAACCGGTTATTCTTGCTTAAGCTATTTAAAAAAATTTCCACTCGATATATTGAAAATCGATCAGTCTTTTGTGCGAGATTGTTTGACTGACCCGAGTGATGCAACCATCATCCGCGCGACCATCGCGATGGCGCGTGGTCTTGGCCTGGACGTTATCGCTGAAGGGGTGGAAACAGAGCAGCACATCGAATTTTTACGTCGAGAAGGTTGTTATCTGATACAAGGCTATTATCTCTCCAAACCACTCCCGGCCGATGATTTTATCCAGTTTGTTGAGCAATTTCAGCAACATCCAATTCAAAAAATAGAGGATTCAAGTTTCTAAGTCCAGTCTGTGTAACATCAGTTATCGACAGCGAAGAACCAGGCCATTAACGTGTTTACATGACCGTGCATAACTGACAATGGCAACATCAAGATCGAAATGCTTGTACTTGTCGATGGCGCGTTCAATCGCATGGGTAATCCAGTCGGAATCGTTGCCGAATACGCCGCCACCAATAAGCGTGAGATAGACTGTTTTGTGACCCGT
>CAYUAE010000191.1:0-2900 GCA_964442675.1 uncultured Methylomarinum sp. | reverse complement strand
GTTCTGCTATGGCTCGTGTATGGCTTGAAAATTGGTGATAACGCTATTATTTACGCAAACGCCATCACCCTGTTGTTAGCCGGCTCAATCTTACTCATCAAATTGCTTAACGGGTTCAAAAAGTAAACAGAGCAACATTTTTGCTCAATCCAACTGAACCTTCAGTCCATCAACGGCAACCGGTAAAAACGTCGTCATGATTTTATCGCCATTGTGCAAGTCCGGGCTATACACCAGAATACCCGTATCAAAATAGCCTTTTAGCTCGACTTGAATGGCTTGCAAGCGGCTTGATGCGCTATCAATCCGGTAAATACGTTGATTGTCATACAATGCCGTCTGCGGGATTAAGGCGACATTCTGTTGTAGCGGCCGGTTCAGCCGTAAAACGACAACCTCGCCTAAATGCAGTTGGTCGCCCGCCGTCTGTACTGAAAACAAACCATCAATACCCCGCGCATCGGCCTTCCCGGCCAAGCGGGTTAACTGCAAAGAAAATTTGCCGGAGGCAGCCTCCCCCTGTGCCGTCAGAATTTGTCCAGCATTTAACGCATTCTGAATTTCAGCCTGATAAGAAGCTGGGATTTTAGCGCGAACGGTGAGACCATTGAACGGATAAAAACTCAGCAAAACCTGACTGTCTTTAACCGGATCACCTTGAGTCACATCGACCGATGCAACAATGCCTGAAAAAGACGCCACAATACGGCTGCGAACCCAGTCCAGTTCAGCTAACTCGACATCGGCAACAGCCGATTCCAAACGTGCCTGTAATTGCAATAAGCGAGCCTGGTGATCGGCAACGGCACGCTTCCGGTTAATCAACACCAGATATTGGCGATTGACAGCTTCCTGAGCCTGATCCAGCGTTGCTTTTGAACCCAGTTTTTTCTTCTGCAGACGCTGCGCCCGTTTAAGCGCTGTTTGCAACAAAGACAATACCTGTTGTTCATGCTGAATCGACTGCTTATCCGCGCGATATTGAATTTTTTCGCTCTGAATTTGTGCTTTAAGTTCCTCGACCTTAGCCTTGGTGCGTATCAAATAAGGCTTAAAATCCCCCGGATCAAGCCTCAGTAACAATTGCCCAGGGTTGACACGCTCACCTTCCCGCACCAGAACTTCTGCGACCCGGCTTTTTTTCGGCGCAGCCGCCTTAACCAGTTCTGCTGTTTCAACCTTGCCGTAGAGTATGACGGTGGGCGACAGATTCTGAAGCTTTACCGTTACCGCTTCCACTCGCCACAAACGCTCTTCTTCAACCGTCGCCACGGTCTCAGGCCGAGTCACTATCAACAGCACAAACACAGCGATGCCCAAAGCCACAATGAGCACAGGCAATACGGATTTTAAACGTGGCTGTTCAGACCATTGTTTGAGCCGTTGCCACATGATTTAAGCGGCCACCTCGGCTTTTTCCTTATCGAAATAACGTGCCAGCAATCCATGCTGTACATCCATTTTTGGCATTGGAATATTGACTTCATAGCCGCCGCCAAGGGCTTCTTGCATGGCATGGCCATAACGGTCTTCCATATGTTCGACCACCATATCATGATTACCTTGCGGCAAAATAACCTCAATTCGGTCGCCAACGGCAAATTTGTTTTTTACCAGAATTTCGGCCATGCCTTTTTCATCATTGTAGCCGACGATTTCACCACAAAATTGTTGCTGATGGCTTTTAGAATAACCGGTGATGTAGTTCTGTTGTTCATGGGTATGATGCCGCTGATAAAAACCATCGGTATAACCCCGGTTTGCAAGATTTTCCAACACACCCAATAAATGCGGTTGAAATTCACGTCCCGCCAATGCATCATCGATCGCCTGTCGATAAGCCTGGGCGGTGCGCGCCACATAAAAATGCGATTTGGTGCGGCCTTCAATTTTCAGACTATCAACGCCTAATTCCACCAGGCGCTGCACATGCTCAATTGCACGCAAGTCTTTGGAATTCATGATATAGGTGCCATTTTCGTCTTCCATTACCGGCATCAATTCGCCCTTACGCCCTTCTTCTTCCAAAAAATAGACCTTATCAGCCAAAGGATGGCGCTCGCCACCACCACAACCGCCCTGATTCAAATCAGACATCGATAACGCCGCAGTATCCAGAACATAATCGCCCTCAGCATTTTCATGCGCAGGCAAGGTGTCGTATTTCCAACGGCAGGAGTTAGTACAGGTGCCCTGGTTCGGGTCGCGGTGATTAAAATAACCGGAAAGCAAACAACGGCCAGAATAAGCAATACATAATGCGCCGTGTACAAACACCTCGAGTTCCATATCCGGGCATTCCTGACGAATCTCTGCAATTTCATCCAGCGATAATTCGCGTGATAAAATTATGCGTTCAACCCCCATTTTTTGCCAGAATTTAACGCTGGCATAATTGACCGTATTCGCTTGCACCGATAAATGAATCGGCATCTCCGGCCATTTTTCCCGCGTCATCATAATAAGCCCCGGATCGGCCATAATCAGCGCATCAGGCTGCATAGCGATAACCGGCTCCATGTCCTTAAGAAAGGTCTTAATCTTGCTGTTATGCGGAATCACGTTAGCCGCGATGAAAAACTTCTTGGCCTGTGCATGGGCTTCTGCGATGCCTTTATGCAAGTTGTTTTCCAAAAAATCATTATTCCTGACCCGCAAGCTATAGCGTGGCAATCCGGCATATACGGCATCCGCGCCATAGGCAAAGGCATAACGCATATTGCGCAGGGTTCCGGCGGGTGATAAGAGTTCAACGTTTTTCATAAAGACAACATAATAAAGTTTTTTAGAGCCGATTATTTTAACACTTTCCCCATCATCTTCCGAAAAACCAACTGTTTTAGTCAGTTTCCCACCGGCTGTGCCCGCGCATCGGCTATGATTGCTTCGACATTGCTGCC
>CAYUAE010000190.1:0-2907 GCA_964442675.1 uncultured Methylomarinum sp. | reverse complement strand
CCATGACTTGGCGCATTAGCGATAATACGATCAGCCATACGGGAGAATGGCAAACTTTGTAGCCAGACTTTGCCATGCCCCTGTAACGTCGCCAAAAACAACCCTTCTCCCCCAAACACCATGCTTTTAAGATTGCCCGCACGCTCGATGTTGTAATCTACCGAAGGCTGAAAAGCCACTAAACAGCCGGTATCCACACGTAATGTGCCGCCATGCAGTTCCTTTTCGATAACCGTGCCGCCGGCATGAATAAACACCATGCCATCACCGCTCATCTTCTCCAGAATAAAACCTTCGCCACCAAAAAAGCCGACCCCTAAGCGCTTAGTGAATGCAATATCCAGTTTCGTACCCAGCGCGGCACACAAAAAGGCATCCTTCTGGCACAATAATTCGCCCCCTATGGTACTTAAGTCGATGGGAATTATGCTTCCGGGATAAGGTGCTGCAAACGCCACATGACTCTTACCAGCGCCGTTATGCGTAAAATGCGTCATAAACAAGGATTCACCGGTAATCGCTCGTTTACCCGCATTGAACAAGGCGCCCAACAGACCCTTTTCCGCCGCTGAACCATCACCCATTTTGGCTTCAAAGCTGATGCCTTCTTCCATATAGGTCATAGCCCCCGCCTCGGCAATCACGGTTTCCCCCGGATCCAACTCCACTTCGACCATCTGCATTTCATGTCCGAAGATTTTATAATCCACTTCATGGCATCGTCTGCTCATCATTTTCTCCTGTTATTTTTATGCTTGAGATGACATCTGTTTTCAGATGTTTTTCGTCCAAACAACCACTCTAATAATTATGGATTATAGACTATAGGTCACCGCGGGTAGTAAACTACACACTGTTTCTTGTTATCGGATGCAGCCATGTCGACGCCACATTATGATGTTATCGTTATCGGTGCAGGCCCTGCCGGCTATGTTGCGGCTATCCGGGCCGCTCAACTCGGCCTTAAAGTCGCCAGTATCGATGACTGGCAAGATGCACAGGGCCGGCCAAGTTTAGGTGGCACCTTTATCAATGCTGGCTGTATTTCCTCGATGACATTGCTGGAATCGGCGCGGATTTATCATACCCTGACGCATGATTTAAACGAGCATGGCATTCAGGTCGGTGATATTCAGCTTGATGTCGGTAAAATGATCGACCGCAAACACAAAACCATCACCCTGTTAAACCAGCAAATCCAGGCTATCTTTAAAAACCTGAGTATCGATTGCTATCATGCGCATGGCAAACTGATCAGCAATCATCAAGTTGAATTGATTTCACTCTCCAGCCAAAACACATCATCGGTTTTGGAATCCGAACACATTATTCTGGCGACAGGTTCCAGGCCGATAAAACTCGACTGTGCCCCGCATTGCCATGATTTGATCATCAATATCCATCAAGCGCTGAATATGATCGAAGTCCCTGAGCGGCTTGGTATTATCGGTGCCGGTATTATTGGCCTGGAACTGGGTGAAATCTGGAATCGACTGGGCTCCGAAGTTATTTTACTGGAAGCCCAGGAGAATTTTCTGACGGCGCCGGATCACCAAATCGCTCAGGAAGCGTATTTGATATTCTGTCAACAAGGCCTGGATATTCGCCTCGGTACGCGCGTCATATCCAGCCAGATTGCCAATAACCGAGTGATTGTTGAATATGAAGACAGTGAGGGAACGCACACCCTGGTTCTGGATAAACTGATTGTCGCCTCCGGCAGACAGCCAAATTCCGATAAACTGGTGAGCGACGAAATTGAACTGTTACTGGATGAAAATGGCTTTGTTCATGTCGATGAAAACTGCTGCACCAGCCTGCCCGGTGTCTATGCCATTGGCGATTTGACCTTGCTGGGACCAATGCTGGCTCACAAAGGCATTGAGGAAGGTATTTTTGTCGCTGAATATATTGCCGGCAATCATAACCCCATCAACTACAACGTTATCCCCAGCGTTATTTATACCGATCCCGAAATCGCCTGGGTCGGCCAAACCGAACAAGCCTTAAAAGCTATTGGTGAAAACTATAATGTCGGTCTGTTTCCATTTAAAGCATCAGCCCGCGCCTTGTCCATGGGAAAACCGGAAGGCTTTGTCAAAATCATCACTCAAGCTGAAACCGATCAGATTCTCGGCGTTCATATCATTGGCCATCAAGCCTCTGATTTAATTGCTGAAGCCGTTCTGGCGATGGAGTTTTCGGCCAGTGCGGAAGATTTGGCACGTACGATTCATGCCCACCCCACCATTTCCGAAGCCCTGCATGAAGCCGCTTTATCCGTTGCCAATCGCTCTATCCATTTGCCACCACAATAAATCTATTGATGCGATACACCATTATTCCTGTCACCACCTATCAACAAAACTGCAGCATTCTACGCTGCGATAAGACCGGCAAAGCTGCCATTGTCGATCCGGGGGGGGATATTCCCAAAATCATCGATGCCCTGGAACAACAAAACGCGACACCTGAAGTCATTTTAGTGACTCACGGCCATATGGATCATATCGGTGCGGTCAAAAAACTGGCCGACCAGCTCGATATCCCGATTTTTGGTCCCCATATCGATGATGAATTCTGGATACAGGCACTAAACCTGCAATGCCAGTTATTTAATTTTCCACCGTCTGAGTCATTTACGCCGGATCGCTGGCTAAGCGATGGTGATGAAATTCAATTTGGCCAAACCAAATTACAGATTATCCATTGTCCCGGCCACACACCTGGCCATGTGGTGTTTTACCAGCCAGAATCAAAACTGGCCATCGTTGGCGATGTCTTATTCAATGGTTCAATTGGGCGCACCGATTTCCCACGTGGCAATCACCAGGATTTGATTGATTCAATTCAGCAAAAACTGTTTCCGCTCGGTCCGGATATTGCCTTCATTCCAGGACATGGCCC
>CAYUAE010000189.1:0-2923 GCA_964442675.1 uncultured Methylomarinum sp. | reverse complement strand
AGGTTAATCTGGTTGTAAATTCATCAACCTAATCACGTCCGCGTAACATCAGTTAGTCATTTTTTACCGATTCGCCCAACAATCCCGCCAACAGCTCGTTAAGCCGTTGCTGCTGCGAGGCACGCTTCAAGCGATTGGCCATGATGATGCTTTTTAATTCGGCCAGGGCCTGTTGGAAATCATCATTCACCAGTAGATAATCATATTCTGCATAATGACGCATCTCGCTCACCGCATCACGCATGCGCCGGGCAATAACCGCTTCATCATCCTGGCCACGGTTTTGTAAGCGCTGCTGCAAGACCTCAATCGATGGGGGTAGAATAAAAACAGACTGACATGGCATCATTTTTCTGACCTGTTGCGCCCCTTGCCAATCAATTTCCAAAATCACATCCTGTCCTGCCGCCAGATTAGCGTCAACCGTTTTGCGTGCCGTGCCATAAAAATTATCGAACACCTGCGCATATTCCAGAAATGCCTGCTCGGCGATCATCGCCTTAAAATCATCGACAGAAACAAAATGATAATCCACCCCATCTACTTCACCGGCTCGCCTCGGCCGCGTAGTATGCGAAACAGAAACCACCACATCCGTCATATCGGCGATAAGCTGTTTTACCAGACTGGTTTTGCCCGCCCCCGACGGCGCGGAAATAATATAAAGCGTACCTTGTGTCATCGTTTTAATCTATACAATAAAAATCAACATGTATTGGGCCAGCGCCCGACCGACAACAATACCAGATAAGCCCCCTGTTAGCAGCAGAAAAGTTACCGCCGGCTCACACCGAAATCCTGAGTTTAATTTTATTGCAATTATGACAAAGGCGTCACTTGATAAAGGTTCCGAATCAACCAGGCATCGACCGGCTCGGGTTTGCCCAGGAAAAAACCCTGTCCAAATTCAATACCGGTTTCGCGCAGGAAAATGAGTGTTTTTTCATCTTCGATAAACTCGGCCACGCTCTGCATGGACAATCCCGCCGCCAGAGTTTGTACCAGCTTGAACAAACGCTGAATAGCAGAGCTATTACCAATCATACGTGTCAGGCTGCCGTCTATTTTCAGGAAATTCGCCGCCCCGGCCTCAGCCAGCTCTACCACTGTTTTCAGGGAAGAGAAACCGGTGCCAAAATCGTCAATGGCGAATGTAACCCCGGTCTCCTGATGTAAACAGATCACCTGTTCGACACTGTTCAGCATGGTTTGCTCAGTGAGTTCAATCACCAGGGTGATGTTTTTTAACGGCCCCTGAATCATATCTTTTAAGTGTTGCTGATACGCCGGGCTGTTTAATGAGGCTGGGGAGCAGTTAATGAACAACGGCTGATTCAGCTGTTCCAGCGCCTCAGCATGGCGCGCGATGGTGTTGAGTATCAGGCTGTCAAAGCGCTCGATCAAATTCAGTTCGATCAGTTTATCGATAAACAGGCCGGCGCTTAAAATACCACCATCCGTATTCAACCTGCCCAGTGCTTCAAATGCAGCAATATTGCTGTTCTGGGTATTGAGTAACGGCTGCAGGTGAATATCCAGTTGATCCTGTTCCAGTAATTGATGTAGATTGACACTCATGGCCACCTGCGCTTTGATCCAGACATTAATCGGCTCAAGTGCGGATTCATCATCCAGTAACTGATTTTCTTTGAGCGCATGGCTATGCAGATAGCGCATCAACTGACGGATAGTGGTGCGATCCACCAGCTTGAGGTGGGTCAGATTGATGGTATGCCGGGTCAACTCAATGCCCTGTTTTGCCAGCGTATCACTGACCGGCTGTAGCAGCGACAAGGTTTCATCCGCAGTCAAGCCCAGAGTCAGTACATAAAAATCCCCCATCAATCCTCGGGTGTAGGCCAAATGAGAGCGGTTTTGCTCTAAGCAGCTCTGTAGCTGATTATCTAACTGCTCCAGAAGAGCATCGCCGACGTCTTCACCTTTAAGCTGATTGATCTGGTTCAGATTGCGTACATTAAATAGCGTCAGATAGGCTTGTTTGTGAATATAGCCCAGATTTTCCATGAAATTGAGAAACAGACTCATGCGGTCGGTTTCGTAATTGAAATACAATGTCGCCAGCAGAGCACTAAGCTGCTTTACACCGGCGACCAGGTCGGTATATAGCAAGTAGGCTTGCTCATAGTGCTTTTGCAGCAATTTGACATACAACAGTGCGGCTTGGCGCATGATGTTTTTGTGGGCATCATGCACTTCTGTACAGGCTAAAGGATCCAAGCAAACGATCAAGGTTTCCGGATAGCTCAAAGCCTCGATAAAGTGAATATTGTTATTGGCGAT
Organism: uncultured Methylomarinum sp.; assembly: GCA_964442675.1. Lineage (GTDB taxonomy): Bacteria > Pseudomonadota > Gammaproteobacteria > Methylococcales > Methylomonadaceae > Methylomarinum. The sequence continues at coordinate 622 of CAYUAE010000189.1, read as the reverse complement.
ATGTTTAAACGCATCCAGATCATTTTCTGTCAGCGCTTTTCTTAATGTTCTGAACCAGCGATCATAAATTTGCAGCAGATATTGTTTCGCCGGTTTCGCCAGCACAGGAAACAGATCGTTTTCCTGTGCCAGTGTATGCAGATAGCGCCTGGCGATAATGTTTTTACTATGCTCAAATGCCCGTTCTATCTGTTCAAATGCATCTAAGGGGCTATCGTGATCTGCCTTGAAATAATCCAGCATGATTTTTTTGAGCGCGTTAATCTCGCCTAATAGCAACGCATAGGGCAGTTTAAGCTCCAGCGCTGTCTGGGCAATATCCTCAGCGGCTTGAGCTGTTTGCTCAGGATGAAGCACGACTTTAAGAAAGGCGCGTACCATGCTATCAACGGATACAAGCTGTTCGGAGGTCAACGAAACGGGTAAGTGTTTCTTGCGAAAAGCACTGAGTGCTTCAGTGAAATAGTCGATTTGAATGTCTGTCAAGTGCATAACCTGCTATTGCCTTCGGCAATAAAAAACTTATTTATCAATGTGAATAATTCTAGCTTATTTTTTGGTGTTGATTCAAAACTTTTTGCTCTCCTGCGGCCTTTCGCTATCTAGTGTACAGACTTATTGA
>CAYUAE010000188.1:0-2997 GCA_964442675.1 uncultured Methylomarinum sp. | reverse complement strand
TAAACAATTTGATCACTAGCTGACAGCAAAAACCGCCATTCGATTTGAATGGCGGTTTTTTTATCAATAGTTATCCGGAAACTTAGGTGCCGAAATTCCTGGAATACCGGGTAATACGGGCTTGTCTTTAGTGCCACTGCCAACCACTAATTGCGCCTTCATGCCTTTTTCAGTATGTTGCGCAATATCGCAATGCACCAGATAGGTAAAGGGTGTGCTGGGGACGATAAAGGTACCGGTTTTAGTGTATTTGCCATTGACCTCGATATGAAACATGCCTTCGGGGTATAAATACTTCGGCAAACCATGCACCATCCATTGATGACGAATTTCATCAGTGTTTTCAAACGTCACCGTAATCCGGCTGCACGGCTTCACTTTCCATTCATGCTTGTCATAGCCGAATACCGTACCGGGATACGCCTTGGCAAACTGGGTGCCCGCTTTCACTGTGATTTTTACATCTTCGCTAATCTTCGGGCAATCCTTGGGTAATTGATCCTTGTTTTCATTCATCACCATCCCTTCCATATCCATGCGCATCGCCATCCTGTGATGATGGGTGTGCATCGAATTTTCCGCCACGGCGAGTGAAGAAAACATAAGCGGTAACAGCTTAATCCATCGTTTTTTCATGTTGTTTTTTCTGTAAGCGTTTTAACAGCACAATCATATAAATCAGCACCAAGAGCTGGAGCGCTAAAATACCCAGTTGTAACGGGTCGAGTTTTGGCCAGGAAAAGCCTGATTTTTTCGCCGCGTTTTTGTGTTTTATCGCCGCGTAAAAGCCGTTTTTATCCGATTGCATCCAGACAGGATATTTTTTCTGATAAAACTCCTGGGTAAAAAACGGCGACACATCCACGCCCTGCAACTTTGGCATGCCGTTTTCGCCGAGAAACGATCTGAACACAACGCTGCTGATGTGGCCACCGGGATAAATGCCATTGGTCGTCACCGCTTTTTCATGATGATCATGATAAGTCCAGATGCCGGCTCCCATATTGTTCAGCCCATCATTATGCGCATACAGTGATAAATCAGCCCGTTGCGCTGCGCCCAGGGTAAAAACATCACGTTGGATACGTTGCTTTTCTGTCAACTTGACACCATCGAAATGAGTGACCGTCGGCTTAAAGCCGTGCATGTGCAATGCCAACGGCTCTTCACCGGCGTTGAAAACTCTAAGTTTCACTTTTTCATCCGGCTCAAGCACGACTAACGATTCACGCAAGGTATAGGGAAACGAACGACCATTCAAAATAAAAAATTCTGCCGTTCTTTGAGTAATGTTGTAATCGCGATTAATCGATTTTGCCAGCAAACGTGTATCATTGTGTTGCTGAATCCTCTCATTGAGCTGCTGATCTAAATCCTGATAGACCAGATCGTATTCCTGGCTGTATTCTTCGCGCACAGCTTTTGACGGGTGCCGTACTTTACCGGCACCGATATTGAAGGTTTGCAGCCAGTTATTGGGCTTGTTTTCTTCCACCACAAACAGGCCAATCAAGCCCATCAGAACATGCGTATGTGCCTGCACATGACAATGATAAACCATACTGCCCGGTTGCCGGGGTTGCAGCTCATAGCTGAAAACATGCCCCGGCATTGTCAGTTTGTTACTGGTTTGTGGCACACCGTCATTACCCTGGCCATCGGCACGTTGAAATGGATGATCCACGCCATGAAAATGAATGCTGTGTGGGAAATAATGCGAATTTTCCAGCGTGACGATCACTTTATCCCCCTGCTCCACCCGAATCGTCGGCGAGGGTGCGCGCAACAACGGATTGGCGACGATACTGGCAAAACTTAAGGTCGACATACCCCGGCTTTTGGGCGCGAACACCCACAGGCCTGGCTGAATGCCCGGCGCAATATTAAAGGTTGCAACAGGTTTACCTAAGTCTGGCGAATAACCATTCAGTTCGATGACTTCTAAGCGAATATGAATTTCATCCGGGTCGCCGTCGCCATCGATGTCGTTTTTTTTGATTAACGCATCTTCTGCCAGATGCGTTTTCATCAATGTGGCCATAGAAATATTATTGGTGCCCTTAACAAATGTGGCCACCGCATAAGGATTATCGGCTTGACATACCGGCGATGCCGCAATCTCGACGCCTTCGATAGTAAAGCGCTTACGCCATTCAGCATTGGCCGATTCCGGACAAAAAGGCTCGACCTTGCCCAGAAATGTTTCCGCATTTTCAGGGGGCGGTGTATATTCAGCCTGTGCGACAGAAACCAGACTCAACAATACCGTTAATCCAAATACTGTACCGAATCGTTTAAAAATCAATGCCAGCCTCCATATTGCTTGGTCGGGTCACCGCGAAAACCCGTTGACGTTTTATTAGCGTCAGGCACATGCACCATGCTTTCTGAAGCCAATACTATATTGCGGTGGCTGTAGCCCCCTAGTTCCCTGGCTTTTTTAGCAATGCGGGTGGTTAAATCGTTGATGTCGTAGCCTGTCATCGAAGCATAAGCGACAACTGAGATCATTTTCTCTGCATCCTGGGTATTTTCATCGGGATAATATTTCAATTCGATCGGTAATACCGTACCCGCAGGAATATCAATCGTATATTGACCATCAGGCTTAACCTCGGTACTGGCCAGTACATTGCCTTTTAAATCAACCGCCTTAATGGTACCGGATTTTATCGGGCCTTTTTCATTGCTGACTTTGCCGGATAATGTGGTTTTTTGTTTAAAAACCTGTGCTTTTGTCTGCGTATAGGCTTTCATGGCGCTGGATTTTTCATCGCCGCCACAGGCCGCAAGCACAAACACCATCAAACCGAATAAAAAAAATGTGGATTGTTTTTTCATTGCCCTTCCTCTTTATTTTTATAGACTAAAACGATACGTTTAAGTCTTTACAAGTTAAGATGGGGTTCGCTATCACGTCCCATCCTGCGCTTTTTATTATATTTCTATAAATTGGCTTCTGAAAGTGGAAGGAGCACCTATCGATCTTATTTTTAC
>CAYUAE010000187.1:0-3028 GCA_964442675.1 uncultured Methylomarinum sp. | reverse complement strand
ATCCATTCCTTGATTTGCAAGGTGGGCAAAGTTATTGGCGTGATGTGGGTACGATTGATGCCTATTGGAAAGCCAATATGGAATTGATCGGTGTAAAACCGGATTTGAATTTATACGATAAAACCTGGCCAATCTGGACGTATCAGGAACAAACGCCGCCGGCAAAATTTGTGTTTGATGATGATGACCGGCGCGGGCAGGCGATTGATTCAATGGTGTCGGGGGGCTGTATCGTCTCAGGTGCTAAAGTCAAGCATTCGTTGTTGTTTTCAAAAGTCAGAGTGAATTCATATTCTCTGGTTGAAGATTCAGTTATTTTGCCGGAAGTGAATATTGGCCGCCATTGCCGAATCAAAAAGGCAATTGTCGAAAAAGGCTGCGATGTCCCGGAAGGAACGATCATTGGCGAAAACAGAGCCGATGATGAAAGGCGTTTTCATGTCAGCCCGGGAGGGGTGGTGCTGGTCACATCTGAAATGTTAGGTCAAAGACGTCATTATGTCCGGTAGCAAATTAAGGTTGGTGTTGTGTTGGCACATGCACCAGCCTGAATACCGCGATCTCAGGACGGGTGAATATGTGCTGCCATGGACCTATTTACATGCCATTAAAGATTATGTCGATATGGTCGCACATTTGGAAGCCGTTCCCGACGCACGAGCCGTTGTTAATTTCTCGCCAATTTTAATCGAACAGATTAAGGATTACAGTCAACAGCTTCAGCACTATTTTGAATCACATTCGCCGCCTAAAGATCCGTTATTGGCAGCCCTGGTCACAGAATTAGACGCGTTAGAACACACAGAGCGACTTAGACTCATCGAGAATTGCCGAAAGGCCAATAAATCACGACAAATCGAGCGCTATCCGGCTTTTAAGCAATTATATGATATTTCGGAGTGTCTACTGGCGATGCCAGAAGCGGTTCGTTATATCAATCAGCAGTTTCTAATTGATCTTGTCGTTTGGTATCACCTGGCCTGGCTGGGTGAAACGGTAAAGCGCAGCGACGAAAGAGTGCAAGCCTTGATCGAAAAAGGGAAAGACTTTTCACTGGCTGATCGACACCTTTTATTGCAGATTATTCAGGACATATTGACGACTATTCTGCCACGCTATAAAACATTGGCTGAACAGGGGCGCATTGAACTTTCGCTGACGCCATATGCGCATCCTATCATGCCGTTGTTGCTGGATATTCATTCTGCCCATGAGGCGATGCCAGATGCGCCATTACCGGACATTGACGGCTATCCCGGTGGGGAAGAGCGGGTAAGGTGGCATCTTGCGCAAGGGCTGGTGTGTTTTGAGCAAACCTTTGGTTTCAAGCCGCAAGGTTGCTGGCCCTCAGAGGGCAGTGTGAGCCGGCGGACGTTGGAAATCTTGTCAGAGTTTGATTTTAAATGGACCGCATCAGGCGGGAATGTGTTGAGAAACAGCTTGAAGGCTTCGGCGCAAGAGACGCAATCGATTCACCATCCATTTAAACTGGAAGGTTTACCGATACAGTGTTTTTTCAGAGATGATGGCTTATCTGACTTGATCGGTTTTGAATACTCCAAATGGCATGCCGATCATGCGGTGAGCGATTTAGTCCATCATATCGAAAATATCGGACATTTTTTGAAACAGGATGGTGTTGTTTCGATCATTATGGATGGCGAAAATGCCTGGGAGTATTTTCCTGAAAATGGCTATTATTTTTTGTCTGCGCTTTATCAGCGTCTGGCCGAGCACCCTGATATAGAACTGACAACATTTTCCGAATGTTTGAAAAATAATGAGCCTGTCATGAAGCTGGATAAACTGGTTGCCGGCAGTTGGGTGTACGGGACATTTTCAACCTGGATTGGGGACCCTGATAAAAACCGGGGTTGGGAAATGCTGGCTGAAGCCAAGCATGTGTTTGATAAGGTTATGGCTACAGGTCAATTATCAATCAATCAACGTGCTGAGGCTGAGAAACAACTCGCTGTGTGTGAAGGGTCTGACTGGTTTTGGTGGTTTGGTGATTATAATCCAGGCGATGCTGTCAGTGCCTTTGAAAAACAATTTCGATTAAACCTTGAAAACCTTTATCGCTTTCTTTCTGCTCCGCCGCCAGACTATTTGTTTCATTCTTTTGCAACAGGAAGCGGTGCGCCGGATATGGGGGGCGCGATGCGTCGGGGAAGTGAAGAAGAGTGAGTCAGCATAACCATGAATAATCATCTGAGAAAACGCCGGGCAGGCATTTTATTACATATTACATCCTTACCCGGAGAGGGCGAGAGTGGTACATTAGGCACAGAAGCATTTAATTTTATCCATTTCTTACATGATACCGGTGTTACGGTCTGGCAGACTTTGCCCTTAGGCGTTCCTCATGGCGATGGCTCGCCTTATCAATGTATGTCGGCGCATGCGGGTAATCCGGCCTTGATTGATTTATCGGATTTAGAACAAAAAGGCTGGTTACAGCCCTCGCAGCGTAGTTTTGATGGCTGGCATGATCATCAGCTGATGACATTGGCATACCAGGGTTTTTTGGAGCTGGCCGATAAAGATGCGCAACAGGCATTTAAGCAGTTTTGTAAAGATAAAGCCTTTTGGCTGGATGATTTTGCCTTGTTTTATGCCCTGCATGATGAATTTAACCAGCAAAGCTGGAATACCTGGCCTGAACCTTTAAAACAGCGTCATCCCCGCGCATTGGCAGCCGCACAGAAACGTCTGCAGGCTATGCTCGATGTGATTAAATTTGAGCAATTCATTTTTTTCTCACAGTGGAAAAAGCTGAAACAATGCGCAAATGAACACGGTATTTTGTTATTTGGCGATATTCCTATTTTTGTCGCCTATGACAGCGCCGATGTCTGGGCCAATCGCGCGGCATTCAAGTTGAACGAAGAAGGTGAAATGGTGGTCGTGGCCGGGGTGCCGCCCGATTATTTTTCTGAATTTGGTCAGCGCTGGGGCAATCCGCATTATGCCTGGGATTATCATGTTGAAACCGGTTTCAAATGGTGGCTGGAACGTATTCAAACCC
>CAYUAE010000186.1:0-3055 GCA_964442675.1 uncultured Methylomarinum sp. | reverse complement strand
CCCCGACATCCTGCTCCCAAAGCAGGCGCGCTACCAAACTGCGCTATACCCCGAATCTGAAACCTTCCTAAAGAGGATGACCTCTAGGCCGCCCTGCGAAGAGCGACTATAATACGCCATACGCTCTTTATCGTCAATACCCTTTTATAATTTATTTTTAACTAATTGATAGATTTCTTCACTTTTAATCGAAGCGCCATCAAGAATAGCTTCCAGCTCCGATTTTTTTTGTTGTGCGAAGTCCTGATCTTTTAAACTGCCAATATTGATATAAACATTCAAGGCCGCGCTTTTCAGGCCGGCATAGGCGGCCATAACCGCAACACCGGCATCGCTGATGACCCCTAGACTACCTTTTTCAGCAGCGAGCTGGCTGAGCTCAATGGCCTCGGCACAGACCTTAGCGCAATCGAGCGGGACTTGTGTCGCTTGTTTCAAAACAGCCTGTATTTTTTGGCTACGTTCGGTTTTTTCGGCTTCGGTATTTTTTGGCAGCCGGTAACATGCCATCAATTCATTGAACACATCGACATCTGCCTGGATCATATCGGTCAATTGCTGCCGCAATTGTTCCGATTTTTGTAATAACGCCTGCATATCGGCCTCAACTTCAGCGTATTGCGGCTTCCCAATCGTCAGATTACAAACCATGCTGGTCAATGCCGCTGATTGCGCTCCCATAATAGCCGCCGCACTACCACCGCCTGGTGTTGCATCGCGGCTAGCCAGTTTGTCTAAAAATTCACTTAAGGTCTGTTGTGTGATTTCATTCATGTTTGTGTTCCATTATCGTTCGCGTCGCCAGGTTGTTTTTCCACCCGGCGCATCTTCCAGTACAATGCCTTGCGCTTTAAGCTGATCGCGGATTTTATCGGCCTCCGCCCAGTTTTTAGCCTGCTTAGCCTCCAGTCTTTGCTGAATGAGCGTTTCAATTTCCTGCTCGCTCAAGGCGGAATCTGTCCGCCCACCTTGCAGAAAAGCTTCCGCATCTTCCTGCAAAATTCCCAATACGCCCGCTAAATGTTTCAAGGTATGCGCCAGCTTTTGTTTTTCGCCTGCATCATGCGATTTATTGATTTCCCGTGCCAGATCGAAAAGTACCGATAAGGCAACCGGTGTATTAAAATCATCATCCATCGCCTGCTTGAAGCGTTCGACTTTTTCATCATCCAATGACGTACTGGCATCGCTGTCAATACCACGCAAAGCGGTATAAAGCCGAGTCAATGCCGCTTGCGCTTCGTCTAACTGTTCATCGGAATAATTAAGCGGACTACGGTAATGACTGCTCAGGATAAAAAAGCGAATGACTTCGGGGCGATATTGCTTTAACACCTCGCGCACGGTGAAAAAATTACCCAATGATTTGGACATTTTTTCTTCATTGACGCGAACAAAACCGTTATGCATCCACACGTTGACAAATTTTTCGCCGGTCGCGCCTTCTGACTGGGCGATTTCGTTTTCATGATGCGGAAATTGCAAATCCATGCCGCCACCATGAATATCGAAATGATTGCCTAAGCAGCAGGTGGACATGGCCGAGCATTCGATATGCCAGCCTGGCCGCCCCCGGCCCCAAGGCGAGTTCCAGGCCGGCTCACCAGGCTTGGCTTTTTTCCACAGCACAAAGTCGAATGGATTATGTTTGGCGGTATCGACTTCCACCCGTTCTCCTGCCTGCAATTCTTCCAGTCGTTTGCCCGACAGTTGACCATAGTTTTTAAACTTATCTACGGCATAAAAAACATCGCCATTCGTACCGATATAAGCTAAGCCCTGCTCGAACAACAGCATAATCATACGAATAATGTCATCCATGGATTGAGTCGCGCGGGGTTCTGAATCCGGCGGCAATACCGATAATGCCGCTTCATCTTCATGCATGGCTTGAATAAAGCGTTCAGTCAGCTGCGTGAAATCCTCCTGATTATCATGCGCGCGCTGAATGATTTTATCGTCGATATCGGTAATATTACGCACATAGGTCAAGTCATATCCGCTATAGCGAAAGTAACGCGCCACCACATCAAACACAACCATGACCCGGGCATGACCGATATGGCAATAATCATAAACGGTCATACCGCAGACATACATGCCAACCTTTCCAGGAACACGCGGGGTAAAAACGTCTTTACGACGCGTAAGGGTGTTATAAATCTTCAGCATCTGAGCTTTACTACCTGCAGCGAAAATAATTCACCAATTTACCAAGATTCGGGCTTCTCTTTCAAGCATAAAACCAATAGAATCTTATCTTTTGCATATTCATTGGAGGATTTGCATGCGTATTTTGATTTTTTCTCTAATGTTTTGCCTGTTTTCAACCTTTTCATTCGCAACGGAAATTCAAATGTCAGACAACACACCTAAAGTAAAACTCACGACCAACCTTGGTGCTATCGTCATCGAACTGGACCAGGAAAAAGCGCCGGAAACCGTCGCCAATTTTCTGCGTTATGTCAAAGAAGGTTTTTATGACGGCACTATTTTTCATCGCGTCATCCCCGGATTTATGGCGCAAGGCGGTGGCTTTGACCAGAATTTTGAGCAAAAAAGCACCCATGAGGCGATCAAAAATGAAGCGGATAATGGCTTAAAAAACGAACGCGGTACCATCGCCATGGCACGCACACCGAATCCTGATTCGGCAACGGCACAATTTTTTATCAATTTAAAAGATAATGACTTTTTAAACTATAGCAGTCCCACACCAAACGGCTGGGGCTATGCGGTCTTCGGTAAAGTCGTTGAAGGCATGGATGTCGTCGATAAAATGGCTGAAGTTGAAACCGGTAATCGTGGTATGCACCAGGATGTTCCGGTTGAAGACATTATTATTGAGAAAGCTGAAGTTGTTGAGTAAGTTTTTGCTTTCTCTGTTCTGACTTTGCCATTAAGTCAAGTGTTTTTGATGTTAAAGAACGCTTTGAGTTTGAATGACGGTTTTTTTTAGCCATCGCCTCTCAGCAACAGCCTTTTGTTCTGCATCCAGGCAGTCGAACCACCCATCCTTGACTTAATGGCAGTTCCCGGGCAGGTGTATCAAGCA
>CAYUAE010000185.1:0-3057 GCA_964442675.1 uncultured Methylomarinum sp. | reverse complement strand
TCCGAATACCATGCATGGCAAACGCACGTCCTGTTGTTTGGATAGCACCCCGTTACACACTCATATTTATATCAGATAAACGCAAAGCCAAATTGTTTTGAGTTATCCATTCACATTGGCTATTTTGTTTCCCGTAGGATACACTAATACCATGAAATACACGCTCGAACAAACGCGCGAATTTAAAAACTGGTTCAGCCGGCAATCAATAAAACCCTTTAGAATGCGATTTCTGGCGCGTTTTGAAAACGAATTAAAAACGGTAATTTTGATGACCACAAAAAAATTTCCACCGATTTATTCGAGCTTCGATTCTTTTTTGGCAGTGGCTTTCGCATCTATTACACCTTACGTAATAACACAATTGTTTTACTACTGACAGGTGGTGATAAATCCAGTCAGGCCAGTGACGTTAAAAAGGCCAAACAATTATTAGACGAATTGGAGTAAAGCATGTCCATTAAAACAACTCCCTTACATATTGATGAATATCTTGAAACCGACGAAGATATTCGGGAATTTCTTAAAGAGCTATCTGAAACCGGAACCAGCGAGGATTTTATCAGTGGCCTGGCGACCGTCGCCAAAGCGCGCGGCATGACCGAAATTGCCAAACAAGCCGGTGTAAGCCGCGCCAGCTTGTACAAATCGCTCAGCCCCAATGGAAAACCGCGTTATGAAACCATTGCCAAAGTTGTCGAGGCGCTAGGCTGCAAGTTAGTGGTATCTTGAGTCGTCACACAAAACAGGCGCTAATCTATTTTTAACGCCATTGAATTATCGCTATTTTGCAAAATCAACTGCCTGATTTGTGCTTGTGTATAGTTTTCCAGTTTGTCTTTCTCGCCAATCAAGTCTTTACGAATCTGTATGGTCAGATTGGCTAACGCCTGTGAAATTTCCTGGCTGTTATCCTGAATCGTACCGTTACTGACACAATCGCTTAAAACGGCCAGAAACGCATTAAATTCACTCAATACCGGCGGCGATGAACATATCGCCAAACGATGCATGATGAAGCGCAATTGAATCAGATCCTTATCGTCAAGCTGCTCTGCCAAAGACATCGCCTCAATTCTGTCAATCAAATCTTCATAGGTTTTGGTTTTCAGCTCGATAAACTTGATGCTTTGTTCTTTTTCGATCTCCACCGCGGTTTGCTGATTAAGCAATAACGCCGTGATCAAAACTGTCGCCACTGTACCCAGAATAATCAGAACAATTTCCTGGGTAAATGGCATCGAATCGGTTACACCATAGGCATAACGCAAAAATGCATAGCCGCCGACGACGGTAACCGCCGTCAGCAACAAAATAACGAGTTTTTTAGTCGTTAAATAATCCGATCGCATTAATGATCGCAGCCTTCACCATGAACATGGCCATGCTCGATTTCTTCATCGGTTGCGTCTCTGACTTCGGTGACTTCCACCTCAAACGTCAAAGCTTCGCCGGCTAATGGGTGATTGCCATCGATGGTAACTTCATCGCCATTGACTTCGATGACCGTAATAATGCCCGGGCCACTGCTGACCTGTGCCTGAAATTGCATCCCCGGTTCGACCGGCATCCCGTCAAACATGCTTTTAGGCACAACCTGAACCATCTCAGGCTGTTTTTCACCATAAGCATTTTCAGCATCAATCGTAACCTTGAATTTATCGCCCGCTTCCTTGCCTTCCAATGCCTGCTCCAGACCAGGAATAATATTGCCCGCGCCATGCAGATAGGTTAAAGGCTCGGCACCTTTCGAGCTGTCCAGCGTTTCGCCCGCTTCGTTGGTTAAGGTATAATGAAATGAAGCGGCTTTTTTATCGGTAATTTGCATAATATTTTCGTGTTATCGGCTCAAGGCCTATTAAAAATGCTCATCATATAATGTTTTAAGCAAAAAGAACATGGCCCGCTGGAAATCACCCCGCCCAAAATCCTCCCCCTATATCACCGAACAAGGTTATCAGCACCTGGAAACAGAGCTCAGCCAATTATGGGAAAAACGTAAACACGTGACCGCAGCATTGGCAGCGGCCGCAGCCGAGGGCGACCGCTCGGAAAATGCCGAATACATTTATCGCAAAAAAGAACTTCGTGGTATCGACCGGCGCATTCATTATCTGCAAAGACGACTGCCTGCTTTGACCGTCGTCAGAGAAGCGCCTGCAAATCAGGATCAGATATTTTTTGGTGCCTGGGTCACGCTGGAAAAAGAAGATGGTCATAAAGTCTGTTACCGTATCGTCGGCGCCGATGAGATTGATGCACAACGTGGCTATATCAGCCTTGACTCCCCGCTGGCGCGGGCATTGCTGAAAAAAAGCTTTGATGATGAAGTGCGCATTAAAAGTGGCGATAATGCCGCCGTGCTTTACACCGTTGTTGATATTGATTACAGCGACCCGTCAGCTACTGACAGATAAACTTACCGATACGCCATAGTCGCTGCCGTCTCACCAAACAGGTGACATAAACGCTTCAGTAATTCATCTTCCGGTCTGACGCGCCAGGCATCGCCTAGTTTTATCGTCGCTCTGGCCTGGCTGGATTGGTACTGAATCACGACCGGTGTCTGACCGCCACAGAAGGGGCTGAGTGTCTGTTTCAGATTTTCAAGCAGCTCCCTGCCATTTTGTTGCTCTTGAGCATTCCATTTGAGTAATAGATGGCGGGCAAACATTTCACGTGCTTGCTCGATGGTGTAAATCTTTTCTGCGGTGACCCGCAGCATGCCGGAAAAATCGTCCATCGCCATGCCGCCTTCGACCACCAGTAAGGCATCAGGAGTCATCACCTCGCGGTATTGCTCATATACTTTACTGAAGGCCGCGACTTCCAGCCGTGCAGTACGATCATCAAGTGTCGCAAACCCCATCATTTTTCCCTGTTTGGTCTGCCGCGTACGCAATTCGACGACCAATCCCGCAACCCGGCCTTCCAGTTTCCCTTTTGAACGCTCGGCATCAGCCAATAAATCGGCAATACGGCCGTGGGTTATCGATTTCAGTTCGGTTTCGTATTCGCCGATCGGATGACCTGTCAAATACAGTCCTAAGGTTTGTT
>CAYUAE010000184.1:0-3102 GCA_964442675.1 uncultured Methylomarinum sp. | reverse complement strand
CATCGCTAACAATATCGGTAAGTACACACTGCTCTTCACTAATGGCTAAATTTAGTGGTTCAGCTTATTGAAATAAAGCCGTTTTGTCACCTCGATATCAAATGGCTAAATTATGAAGCATGACAATTATTCTCTCCATAAAAAAGGGCGCTGACTCTATAGCCAGCGCCCTTGTCTGATTGTCCTGGTGTAGACTTTATCCAGCACCCCCCTCATTGATGGCAGGGATGAAAATGTGCCATCAGCATGAGGTGCTGGATTTATTTACTGAATGTTAATGCACCATTTTCAACATAGACCCGGATAGTGTCTCCTGGCCCAAAACGGCCCGCTAACAATTCGGCTGCCAGCGGATTTTCCAGCTGATGCTGAATTGCCCTTTTCAGTGGTCTTGCACCATAAACCGGATCAAATCCCGCTTCACCTAATAGATCAAGCGCTTCATCGGTAATCGTCAGCTCAATCTCCCGGTCTTTCAAGCGTTGAACCAGATGATCGATCTGAACTTTAGCGATTTCTCTGATCTGTTCACGGGTCAATGGATGGAATACAACCACTTCATCAATACGGTTGATAAATTCCGGTCTAAAATGTCCGGAAACAACTTCCATGACGGCATTTTTCATCGCATCATAGTTTTCTTCACCGGCCATCTCCTGAATCCTGTCAGAACCCAGGTTAGAGGTCATAACGATCACGGTATTACGAAAATCTACCGTACGTCCCTGACCATCTGTCAATCGGCCATCATCCAATACCTGTAGCAGAATATTGAATACATCGGGATGCGCTTTTTCTACCTCATCCATCAGAATAACGGAATACGGTTTACGTCGCACAGCTTCGGTTAAATAGCCGCCTTCTTCATAGCCAACATAGCCCGGAGGTGCACCGATCAAACGTGCGACAGAATGTTTTTCCATAAACTCCGACATATCGATTCTGACCATGGAGTCTTCGGTGTCGAACAAAAACTCAGCCAATGCTTTACACAGCTCGGTTTTACCCACCCCGGTCGGCCCCAGAAACAGAAACGATCCATTTGGTCTGTTCGGATCAGCCAGGCCGGCTCGTGAACGACGAATTGCGGCACTCACAGCCTTCACCGCTTCATCCTGCCCGACGACACGCTTGCCTAATTCCTGCTCCATACGCAACAGTTTTTCTCTTTCACCTTCCAGCATTTTGGACACCGGTATGCCTGTCCATTTAGACACAACTTCGGCGATTTCTTCTTCGGTCACTTTATTTCGCAGCAAACGCATTTCCTGCATTTCAGCTTGTGACGCCAGATCCAGCTCTCGCTCAAGGGCCGGAATAACCGAGTATTTCAACTCTGACATTTTAGCCAAATCGCCGGCACGGCTGGCAAATTCCAATTCCTGACGGGCCTGCTCCAGTTTTTCCTTAATGCTCGCAGAACCTTGCACCGCCGCTTTTTCTGCTTTCCAGATTTCTTCCAGATCAGAATATTCTTTTTCCAGGGTAGCGATTTCCTGCTCTAAGGTCTCCAAACGTTTTTTAGAGGCCGGATCGGTTTCTTTTTTCAACGCCTCACGTTCAATCTTCAACTGAATCAAACGGCGCTCCAGCTTATCCATCGCTTCAGGCTTGGAGTCAATTTCCATTCTGATACGGCTGGCCGCTTCATCGATCAGGTCAATTGCCTTATCAGGCAACTGTCGATCGGTAATATAGCGATGTGATAAGGTCGCTGCCGCGACAATCGCAGGATCCGTAATTTCCACCCCGTGATGCACTTCGTAACGCTCTTTCAATCCCCTTAAAATAGCGATAGTGTCCTCAACCGAAGGCTCATCGACCATCACTTTCTGGAAACGTCGCTCCAGTGCTGCATCTTTCTCAATATATTGCCGGTATTCATCCAGCGTTGTCGCGCCAACACAATGCAACTCACCTCGCGCCAAAGCCGGTTTCAACATATTCCCGGCATCCATCGCACCATCGGCTTTACCGGCGCCTACCATGGTATGCAGCTCATCGATAAACAGAATAATATTACCTTCCTGCTTAGCCACATCGTTTAACACGGCTTTTAAGCGCTCTTCAAATTCACCTCGGAATTTTGCGCCCGCAATCAACGCCGCCATATCTAATGATAACAAGCGTTTGTTTTTAAGCCCCTCAGGCACTTCACCATTTACGATCCGCTGCGCCAACCCCTCAACAATAGCCGTTTTACCAACACCAGGCTCACCAATCAACACCGGGTTATTCTTAGTCCGCCGCTGTAAAACCTGAATCGTCCGGCGAATTTCGTCATCCCGACCAATAACAGGATCCAGTTTCCCTTGTTCTGCACGTTCGGTTAAATCAATTGTATATTTTTCCAGTGCTTGTCTTTGTTCTTCCGCATTAGGATCGGTCACGCTCTCGCCTCCTCTGACATTATCAATCGCTTGTTCCAGTTTTTCCTTGGTCAAGCCCAATTTCTTGAACAGGTTTTGTAAAAAACCACTGCTTTCCAAGGCTGCTAATGGAAACAGCTCACTGGAAATATACGCATCGTTTCTTTTTTGCGCCAACTTATCCATCAGATTCAGCACACGACCGGTATCGTTAGACAGTTGCACATCACCACCTGCACCTTCAACAACCGGTAGTCGACCTAACTCCTGCTGAATTTCATTTTGCAGCGCATTCACATCCACGCCCGCTTGCATCAACAAAGGCCGGATACTTCCACCTTGCTGATTCAACAGCGCACTCATAACATGTACAGGCTCAATAAACTGATGATCCTTGCCTAAAGCAAGACTCTGAGCATCAGCTAAAGCCTCTTGAAATTTACTGGTTAATTTATCCATCCGCATATTGCGCACCTCACTTTTATAAATTTTTTCTTACATCTACTATGAGGGAACATCTTATTTTTTCAAGCCTGAACATAAAAATAGCTTTATTTTTAGTTTTTCACCTAAAATCCAAGGCCTGCACAAATTCTTGCAGTACTATCCCATACGCCGCTGTTGCATGCTAAAATAATCCATCATTCAGTCCCGATAGCTCAGCTGGATAGAGCGGCCCCCTCCTAAGGGGCAGGCCGGGGGTTCGACTCCCTCTCGGGACGCCATTTTTCTA
>CAYUAE010000183.1:0-3177 GCA_964442675.1 uncultured Methylomarinum sp. | reverse complement strand
TGCCGATAGCGCAAAACTTGCCGATGAAGCCTCTGAAAAATTGAAACAAATAACCGATGATCTTGCTGCCTTAGTCAAGCAATTCAAACTGTGATACCGACAAAACGCCTCCCAAGAAATTTCGGTAAGCGGTGATGATCGGGCTCGAATGGGTCTAATGAATAGACACTTCAGACCACTGAGAACACAGAGTTATAGTTTGTATCGTCATTCCGTAGGGGCAATTCATGAATTGCCCCTGCTTAATCCGGCATCCATTATAAAAGTTACATCTGAGTAACATCAGTTATTTAATCGCCTTAAAGCCGATATCGGTCCGATAGTACACGCCATCCCAATGAATTTTTTCGACCCCTTGATACGCTTTTTTCTGCGCATCGGCAATGTCATCACCTAAGGCACAGACGCACAATACACGACCACCTGCCGTGACGATTTTATCGCCTTCCCGGGCTGTGCCGGCATGAAAAACTTTCAGGTCATCCTGTTCTTTTTCCGGCAAACCTTCAATCACATCGCCTTTTTTATACGCATCGGGATACCCGCCTGCTGCCAAAACAACACCTAAGGCAGGACGCAGATCCCATTCGGTCTCGGTTTGCTGCAGTTTTTTATCCAGCGCGGCCTGACACAATTGCACCAGATCACTCTTAAGCCGCATCATGATCGGCTGGGTTTCGGGGTCGCCAAAGCGGCAATTATATTCCAGCACCTTAACCGCACCATCGGGTGAAATCATCAAGCCGGCATATAAAAAACCGCTATAGGGATGGCCATCTTTAGCCATGCCTTTAAGCGTTGGCGTAATGACATCATCCATAACCCGCTGATAAACAGCCTCAGTCACCACGGGAGCTGGCGAATACGCCCCCATGCCACCGGTATTTGGCCCGGTGTCGCCGTTATCGCGAGCTTTGTGATCCTGTGAGGTCGCCATCGGCAGCGCATGCTCGCCATCGGCAATCACAATAAAACTGGCCTCTTCACCAGCCAGAAATTCTTCGATGACGACACGATGACCCGCCTCACCGAAACGGTTACCGGCCAACATATCATTCACCGCATCGATCGCCTGTTGTTCCGTTTCAGCGACGATGACACCTTTACCCGCCGCCAGGCCATCGGCTTTCACCACAATCGGCGCGCCTTTTTCACGAATATAGGCAACAGCTTCCACCGCGTCGGTAAACGTTTGATACTCTGCCGTAGGAATTTTATGCCGTGCCATAAAATCCTTGCAAAATGATTTAGAGCCTTCCAGTTGCGCCGCTTCTGCGGTTGGGCCAAAACAGGGCAGGCCGGCCTCATTAAAGCGATCGACAATACCGGCTACCAATGGCGCTTCAGGGCCGATGATAGTCAAATCAATCCTTTGTTGTCTGGCAAAATCCAGCAGTGCTGGAATATCATCCGAACTGATGGCAATATTTTCAATACCCGGCTCCAGATCGGTGCCGGCATTGCCGGGAGCGACAAAAACAGTCTCGACTCCGGCTGATTGTTTGGCTTTCCAGGCCAGGGCATGTTCCCGGCCACCGCTACCTACGATTAAAATTTTCATAATGATTTATGATAACTTAGTGACGAAAATGACGCATTCCGGTGAAGACCATGGCGATATTATGCTCATTGGCGGCTGCGATAACTTCGTCATCGCGCATTGAGCCACCGGGCTGAATCACCGCGGAAATACCCGCTTCAGCGGCGGCATCGATGCCATCACGAAACGGAAAGAAGGCATCAGACGCCATCACCGAGCCTTTTACTTCCAACCCTTCATCGGCCGCCTTAATGCCTGCGATTCGGGCTGAATAAACCCGGCTCATCTGGCCGGCGCCGACCCCGATGGTACGGTTGTTTTTGGCATAGACTATGGCGTTGGATTTGACAAATTTAGCCACTTTCCAGGCGAACAACAAATCGCTCAGCTCCTGTTCGGTCGGTGCACGCTTGCTGACAATCTTAACCTCATCAGCGCTGATGCGGCCAAGGTCTTTGTCTTGTACTAACAAACCACCGGAAACACGCTTGAAGTCCAGTGCGGCAACGGGCGTCTGCGGCCATTGTCCGCATTCCAGAACCCGCACATTTTTCTTTTCAGCCAACACCACTTGCGCATCATCGTCGATGCCTGGCGCAATAATTACTTCCACAAATTGACGTTTGATAATTTCGGCGGCGGTGTTTTTATCCAGCACTCGATTAAAGGCGATAATGCCGCCAAATGCCGAGGTCGGGTCTGTGGCATACGCCAGATCATAGGCCGTCAACAGGTCATCGGCGACCGCAACGCCGCACGGGTTGGCATGTTTGACAATGACGCAGGCCGAAGCTTGCGAGTCAAATTCTTTGACACATTCCAAAGCGGCATCGGCATCGGCGATATTGTTATAAGACAATTCCTTACCCTGTAATTGCCGCGCCGAGGAAATGCTTCCCGCTGGTGGATTTTTTTCCTGATAAAACGCAGCTTTCTGGTGTGGATTTTCACCATAGCGCATCGCTTGACGCTTCTGAAATTGCAGATTCAACGTATCCGGGAAATCAGGCTGCAGCGTGTTGCGAAGATACTGCGAAATCGCGGTATCGTAACGCGCAGTTTGCTCAAAGCTTTTGATCGCCAGCTGAAAACGGGTATCTAAGCTGAGCTGGTTCTGCTGCTGTGATAATTCATCTAAAACCGGTTGATAGTCGGCAGGGTCGACGATGACGGCAACATCATTATAATTTTTGGCTGCCGCGCGAATCATGGTGGGGCCACCAATGTCGATATTCTCGATTGCAGTTTCCAAATCACAGTCCGGGTTGGCGACGGTTTGCTCAAATGGATACAGGTTGACGACCACCATATCGATGGGCTTGATGCCATTTTCCGCCATCACCTGATCATCGATACCGCGACGCCCTAAAATACCGCCATGTACTTTCGGGTGTAAGGTTTTGACGCGGCCAGCCATCATCTCAGGAAAGCCGGTATAGTCAGAGACTTCGGTCACCGCAACCTGGTTGTCGGCCAGCAGTTTCGCGGTACCACCGGTGGACAGAATTTCAACCCCTAAACGATCTAACTGTTGGCAAAATTCCAGAATACCGGTTTTGTCGGATACACTCACCAGTGCGCGGGTGACTTTTTTATTCATATAAACCTCTAAAAAGATGAAAAAGCAATGCTGTACA
>CAYUAE010000182.1:0-3216 GCA_964442675.1 uncultured Methylomarinum sp. | reverse complement strand
AACGTCGCCCGCCGCGGCAAAAGAGCAAGCGGCCGGTAACCGCAAAAAAGCGGCCAAACCCGTAGAACAACCGGCCAAACCCGCAGAACAACCGGCCCAGAAAGCCGTGAACAAGACCTTACGGGTCGATCAAGAACGAATTGATACCCTAATGGATTTGGTTGGCGAGTTGGTTGTAGCCAAAAATGCATTGCCTTTTTTAGCTCGTCGTGCGGAGGATGAATTTAATGTTAAGGCTCTGGCCAAGGAAATCAAGGCACAATATGCGGTGATCAACCGGCTGGCTGATGAATTGCAGAATGCGATGATGTCTGTTCGAATGGTGCCGGTATCAAGCATTTTTCAACGTTTTCCACGACTGGTACGTGATTTGTCTCGGCGCTTGGATAAAAAAATACAGCTAGTTATGGAAGGGGAAGACACGGAAGCGGATAAAAATGTAATTGAAAGTTTGGCGGATCCGTTGATTCATCTGGTGCGCAACAGCCTCGATCATGGTATTGAAATGCCGGAAGAACGTCTTGCTGCAGGTAAGCCGGAACAAGGCACATTAATTTTACGGGCCACACCGATGGATGATCAGGTGATTATTGAAATCATTGATGATGGCAAGGGCATCGATCCGAATGTCATTAAGCAGAAAGCTTATGAAAAAGGTGTGATCACAGAAGAAAAACTCGACACAATAAGTGATCAGGAAGCCATTGAACTGATTTTTGCCGCCGGTCTGTCCAGCAAGGAAGAAGCCTCGGATATATCCGGGCGTGGCGTAGGCATGGATGTCGTTAGAAATGCTGTAAATCAGGCGGGAGGCAGTGTATCGATACACAGTGAAGTCGGCAAGGGGACAACATTGCGGCTGAGTCTGCCGCTGTCCATGGCGGTTGCGCAGGTGATGATGGTAGAGGTTGATCAGCAAGTGTATGGCATTTCCATGGAGCATATCCGCGAAACGGTCAGAGTGCCGAGCGATCGCATTCAACGCATCAAACATACCGAAGCGATTATATTGCGTGATAAGCTGATTCCATTGTGTCGCTTGCGTCAATTGCTGAAACTGGAACCGCATTCTGAACCACTGGAAGAAGAAGCGATTCTGATTATTGCGGTCAATGGCGAGGAAGTGGGACTGGTGATCGATGCCTTCCATGAAGGTATTGATGTAATTCAAAAGCCACTTGAAGGGGTAATGAGCCATTATCCAACCTATGCCGGTGCGACCTTATTAGGTGATGGCCGGGTATTGTTAATTCTGGATATTCAGGAGTTGATCGCATGCCAATAGAATTCAAAAAAACCGTAGCGGTGTGCAATGGGGTGTGCAGTATTGAAGAAGCGGAAACTTTGCTGGGCTGGTTGTTGGAAAATCCGAAAGGCAAGGTGAACCTGAAAAGCTGTGAACAATTGCATACTGCTATCGTTCAGGTGTTAATGGCCAGCAAGGTGGCTTTTTCCGCTCTGCCGGATAATGCGGCTGTGCAGCAGCAATTACTGTCCTGTAATTTGATTGAGACTGGAGACAGGTAATGAAAGTGGTTGCCGTGGCAAACCGGAAAGGCGGCACGGGAAAAACCACAACAGTTGTTAATCTGGCCAATGAATGGGCTGCAAAAGGGTACAAGACGCTGGTGATCGATCTGGATACCCAAGGACATGCCGCCATTGGTCTGGGGTGTCCCGGACCCTTTGCTGTCGAAAAAACCATTCATCAAATCTATCGTGATCAGAATCTGTCATTAGACGCCATCGTTCATCCGACGCCGGTAGAGAATGTTTTTCTGGCGCCGGCGGATATACAGTTTATGATGCAATCGCTGGATGAGCTACGCCTGCGAAACGCACTGCATACGCCGTCAAACCAGACGTTATATGATCGGGTAGTGATCGACACCCCGCCGACACTGGATGGTTTGCTTTATAATGGTCTGGTAGCTGCCGATGGTGTGTTGGTGCCTTTTGTGCCACATCATCTGGCTGAAGTCGGTGTCAAGCAGTTAGCGCGTTTGTTTTATCAGGTGGCTACCCAGCACAATGCAGACTTGAAACTGTTGGGATTATTACCCATTATGTATGATCGTAAAATGAAATTACACCAACGTGTGATTGATGCCTTAAAAAAGCAGTTTGGAGCCAAAAGACTTATGCGCGGGATTCGCTCGAATATCAGACTGGCAGAAGCTTTTGAGCAAGGTAAACCGGTAAAACAATTTGCACAAAAAAGTGTAGGTGCCTTTGACTACCATCTAATGGTAGAAGAGCTTGAATCTTTTTTAACAGAGTAATACGGAGATAGCAGATGAAAACGATTTTTTTAGTTGACGATTCCCCCACTATGTTAATGAGTCTGGAGAGCGTGTTAAAACGCCATAATCTGAATGTAGTGACGGCCACCAGTGGAGCGGAAGCTTTGCAGAAAATTTCCAGCAGTACGCCGGATCTGGTGATTACCGATCTGAATATGCCGGGCATGGATGGGATTACGTTGATTAAAGAAATCAAAAAACTGCCGCCGATGCGCTTCAAGCCGGTGCTGATGCTGACAACCGAGTCGCAGGCATCAAAAAGAGAGGAGGCCAAAGCGGCCGGTGCCACCGGTTGGCTGGTCAAGCCGGTCAAACCCGAAGACTTGATTGCTGTGGTCAAGAAAGTTGTTCCGGGCGCGTAGCAATCATAAACAAGGGAAGGATAATGACTAACTATAAAAAGAGTCTGATGTATTTTTTGTTGATGAGTAGTATGCTGATTACACTCGTGGCAGGCAATAGGATTTTCCAAGGTCATATTGAAGGTGCATCGGGTTTATTATCAACTTCTGCAGAAACCAGCCTGGTTGTGGTTTTTTTTCAGGTTGTATTGCTTTATGGCGCAGTGTGGTTTTTCTGGAAACAGTCGCAGTCGTTTGCTGAATTAGCTCGCATGGCTGAACAGAATGCATCGCAAACAACCATAAACAGGCAGTTTTTTGATAATGTCTTGAGCAGCCTTACTGCCAGTCAACATATTCATACTTTGATGCATGAAAATTTAACCGGTGTGACGCAGACAACGGAGAATGCAGCAATGGATATAGTCAGTAATATCAATGGTATTGATCAGGAAATGGAGGGTCTGAAAAAAGAGTTAATGGACTGTCTTGAGGCATTTTGTCATATCCAGACTGATGCCAATGCCAAAATGGCGTCGATACGCACGACGGTTGATGAGATGACAAGCTAT
>CAYUAE010000181.1:0-3217 GCA_964442675.1 uncultured Methylomarinum sp. | reverse complement strand
CGGCGGCGCGGGGGGGCAACAGCAAATGAGAGGATAATTTTATTGTTTCCAAAACAGATACAAGCGGCCGAATTACCTATGCTAACCGCACTTTTATGGAAATTGCCGGTTACTCGGAATCTGAATTGATCGGAGTGCAACTTAATATTATCCGTCACCCCGATATGCCGCGAGGCGTGTTCCGTTTTTTATGGGATACCTTGAAAGCCGGGGAAGAATTTTCAGGCTTCGTTAAAAATATGAGCGCCGATGGCGGTTATTACTGGGTTTTCGCCAATATAACACCCGATTATGACGTCAATGGTAAATTGGTCGGCTATTATTCTGTGCGGCGTAAGCCCCCGCAATCGGCAATCAACACACTGACGCCGATCTATCAGGAAATGCTGGCTATCGAACGACAGAGCTCAGCCAAAGACGCCCCATCAAAATCTATCGCCTACCTGGTCGATGTGGTCAAGCAAAGCGGGGCCAAAGATTATGCCAGTCTAGTCATGAATCTATATAAACCTGAAGGTGTGGTATGAACTCACAAAGTGCAAATATTCCCTTTTTTGAGACCAAAATTACGCTTGCTGTAAGCATTATCATCATTTTGAATATCCTGCAATTTAGCGCCGATACCTATTTGCATGGTTTTTCCTGGGTCGACTTGATATTCATGTTGCTGATTACAGGCATTGCGCTCTGGTTTAAAATCATGACAATTCCACATCTTGAGGTTTTGAACCAGATTCAGGCGGTTCTGGTTAAAGCCAATCACGGCGAACTGCACCATCGAATCACAGAAACCAAAGGCTTGGGCGAAATGGGCAAAATTGCCTGGGAGCTGAATGAATTTCTGGATATTGTCGAATCTTATTTCAGAGAAATCACCACCTGTTTTGAACAAGTAGCCAAAGGTAATCATAATCGCCCGGCGCTAGCCGACGGCTTTCCCGGTGTATTACAAAAATCTGCCAAGCAGATCAATCTGGCAGTTCAACACATTAAAGAAAATGAAAAGCTCATTATTAAAAACCGCCTGTCTGCCGGTTTACATAATCTAAACACCGGTAATTTACTCGATAACTTAAAAGGCAATCAGAATGATCTGATCAATATTACCGAACAAATGCAAAAGGTTGAGGAAATCGCCACCGATACCGGACGTAATGCCGAAAACAGTCTATCCACCGTCAATACTATTGGTGCCTCCTTAACCCATATCAATGACAACATCATGTCGGTCAGCAGCGTTATTGCCGCTCTGATTGAAGACAGTAAAAAAGTCACCGATTCCTTATCCATGATTACCGGCATTGCTGACCAGACTAATCTTTTGGCACTGAATGCATCGATTGAAGCGGCTCGAGCGGGCGAACATGGCCGTGGCTTCGCCGTGGTGGCCGATGAAGTCAAAAATCTTTCAGAGCATACTAAAAATGCGGCACTGGAAGTCTCACAGACCTTAAATTCCTTTAATCGCCGGGTTGAGCAAATGTTCCAGGAAGCGGAAAATTCAACGCGCTTGTCACAGGAAATCATGACCCAGGTGGGTGAATTCGAACAACAATTTGCTGACCTGTCACACTCGGCTCAAGAATCGGTCGGCTATATCAGCTATGCCAAGGATAAATGCTTTGCCTTGCTGACCAAACTCGATCATATTGTGTTTAAACAAAATGGCTATATGGCGATTGAAGGGCCGGATGACCTGCCTCAGGCCCAGGCCATTCAGGTTGATCATCACAATTGCCGGCTGGGCAAATGGTATGACTCTGGCATCGGCTACGAGAAATTCCGCCACACCGTTGCCTATAGCAAGCTCTCTGGGCCACATGGACAGGTGCATTCATTCACCCAGCAAGCCTATCAATTTTCACGACAAAACTGGCAGCAGGATGAATCACTGTTACAAGGTATTCTGGACTCCATGCAACAGACCGAACAAGCCAGCAATGAAGTCATGCAGTTAATTGACCAAATGGTCGAAGAAAAATATCAACACTGAGCTTCGCCTAAAAAGCCGGCCAATCTGCAGGATGGGTAAGCACAGAAAATCAATGACTTTTATCGTGAGTTATACTCTTCGCGCATGAATTCGGCATATTCAGTGGTTCATTTTTTGTCGATCAAGGGCAAGGCGAAAAAATATAGCTGCAATCATCTACAGCAAGTTTTTTCAACGCAGCCATCATCAAAAAAGAGCCACTGGAGTGACCATCTCATGGGTGGAGAGTATATACACACTCCATGGCCTATAAAGCCGGCTTTGGATTGAATCAAACGCTATCGCGTTGTAAAACGTCCAGATAATTCTCGATTTTATGATCCTCAAGATCATCGACACCCAATTCCCCAATTGCATTGATATGTCCTGACAAATGCTCTTTCAAGAGGCCCCAGAAACCAATGCCATCACGCCGGTTACCGTCACTATCAAAATAAATCAATTTTTCAATATGCCGATAACGGTAAAAGAATAAACCGGCAACCGGAATACGGGTCACGATATCGTTGTTGTTACGTACCCGAAAACAGCGACCTTGGGCGAGTTGGTTCATATTCGATGCAAATTCAGCATCCCCCACACGCGGGCAGCCAAAGTTGCATAACTGATGGAAAGGCTTATTGGCAGCCAATAACTGGCTGGCCGCCAATGTAGCCAGTGCGCCGCCCAAACTATGTCCCGCTATCCATATAGCTTGCTGGTTATGCTGAAATTCGGTAATTTTTTGCAAGACTTCAGCCCAAACCGAATCCAATGCAGCCTCAAACCCCCGATGCACCTGACCAAACGGCCCGGGAATCAACTTGATTTTGGCATCGGTAATCAAATCCTTGATTTTTGTCATTTCAGTCCCTCGAAATACAATGACTAAGTTCTGCTCATTCGCCGCGATAAATCCTTGCGTTCCGCTGCCAGCATTATTAAAAAAATGCTGCTCCGGAAACCCCGATTGCGTCAGTTGTGCATAGATAGTCGCTTCATTTTCATAAGCCAGCTCCGATAAGCGCGCCAATGACAAGGCATTTTGTGGATCGTACCCTGTTATTTGTGGATTGAGTGTTAATTGTGACATATTGATCTCCCCTCCAGTTTTCCCCCTTTCATCAGTGGTTTTTATCTGAACCTGCATGATTTTTCTCGGCCGATTTTTTAACCACCAATGGCTTTTTAGGCTTGGGCGCCGCTTTTTTCCACAATCCTTGTGCTGAAAAACACTGCCATCCC
>CAYUAE010000180.1:0-3236 GCA_964442675.1 uncultured Methylomarinum sp. | reverse complement strand
TAGTATAAGCTTGACGCCATGAATAAGAAAGGGAAGCTATCTCTGTTAAAAAAATCAATCACTATTCAACATAAGGAACAAGTATGAAACTACAAATAACTTACAAAGGTTTTGATAAAAACGACAAAAAAAACCTGAAGAAGTTTATCGCTGAAAAAGCCGGTGACCTGGAGCATAAGCTGGGCGATTTGATTCGAACAGACACCACACTACGTGGCACACTGGAAAAACATCAAAAAATACCGTTATATCGGCTTGGACTGACCCTGCATTTACCTAAAAAAGATATCGCAGGCGAAGAAGAAAACGAAGATGTACGCGAGGTCATCAACAAAGTTTTTTCCGAGCTGGAAAGACAAGGGCTAAAATACAAAAGTCGCTTGAAAAACCATCACTTATGGAAGCGTAAAGCCCGCCGTAAACAATTGACCACGCTGCCACTATCAGATGCTGCCAGCCAGCCCGTTGCAGTGGATCAAAAAACGCAACAACAGGCATCAGACTGGTTTGACAGTATTCGCGATTATCTTGACGATTTATATGACTTTTCTGTTCGTGAAATCACTTATTTACAGGCTATCGATGATCTGACGCCGGCGGATATTTTACCGGACGAATTAGTTGATGAAACCATTGTCACCGCATTTGAAAAACAAGACGACAAACCTCAGGATTTCGACACAAAATCCTGGTTGTTCAAGTTGGCACTGGATATTCTGGATCAGGCGGTGCAAGAAAGTCGGCAAAACCGTCAGGCGGTCAGTCTGGAAACAACGATTCCAGAAGATGATATCGACACCCAGATCTATGAATTTTATCAGCCCGAAGAAGTCTTGAAGCTGGAAGATTTGATTCCGGTTCCGTCTGAACCTGCTGTCACTGAAGAAAACATCGTACAGCAACGTGAACTGCAATCGTCATTGGTCAAATTACCGAAAAACTGGCGCCGAGCCAGTATTCTGCATAATCAGCTTGGTTTCTCTGTCCCACAAATAGCGGCTATTTTAGCCCTTGAAACGGCAGCAGTTGAATCGCTCTTGAATATGACTGAACAATTTATCAGCGATCATGTGGCACAAAAAAGTCAGGGTGTTGGTTTTTCAGTGAAAACAGTCCTGCACTCGGTTAAAAAAAGCAGCTATCGTCCCGAGCTTTTTACTGAATTAGAACATAAATTCAAAGGCTGAACGAAATCAGCCCGGTAAGCAATTCACATACCGGGCTGATTTTTCACAAACTGTCAGGTTTATTTAACAGGGGGAATAGGCGTTTGTGCTGACCGCATAAATGAAATCGGTGCATCTTCATCATTTTCAAATTCAATGATTTCCCACGCATCGGTGTTTTCCAGCAGGGTGAGCAACAGCTTATTGTTTAATGCATGGCCCGACTTAAAGCCCTTGAATTCGCCAATCAGACTATGCCCTAACAAATACAGATCACCAATCGCATCGAGTATTTTATGTTTTACGAACTCATCCGCATAACGCAAGCCATCTTCATTCAAGACTTTATCGTCGTCAACCACAATGGCATTATCGAGACTGCCCCCTAAGGCCAGGTTATTTTCACGTAAGAACTCAATATCCCGCATAAAACCAAAGGTTCTAGCTCGACTGACTTCTTTTACAAACGTGGTGGAAGAAAAATCCATCACCGCCGTTTTTAAATGATCTGGGAACGCCGGATGCTCGAAATCAATGGTAAAGGTCACTTTAAAGCCGTCAAAGGGTTCAAAAGCTGCCCATTTATCACCCTCTTCCACCCGTACAGCCTGCTTAATACGAATATATTTTTTTGCCGCCTCTTGTTCGGCAAGTCCTGCCGATTGCAATAAAAACACAAAAGGGCCGGCGCTTCCATCCATAATCGGAACTTCAGCGGCGCTCACGTCGACTATCGCATTATCAACACCTAAACCTGCCATAGCAGACAAAAGATGCTCGACCGTGGCAATTTTTACACCTTCCTTAACCAATGTTGTCGATAACATGGTTTCGCCCACATTTTCAGGACGCGCTTCAATGATGACGGGCGGATCTAAGTCCACCCGTCGAAATCGAATACCGGTATCAGGTTCTGCCGGATGTAAGGTCAGATAGACTTTATCACCTGAATGTAATCCAACGCCGGTTGCCCGAATCGTGTTCTTTAATGTACGCTGTTTAATCATTTACCTGTGCGGCTCAAATTGAAACAGTCAATTTTATCATATCCATTATCATTTCTGCTGAGCAATCAGAAAACGATCAATCCACGCCCAAGACCTGGTGCGATAACTTAATCGGCCTGACGTCTGAGAAATGCCGGAACATCGAGATAATCCAGATCGATATCATTTTTGGGCTGTGCGCCAAAACGGGTTTCACGACTTTCCGTTTTTTTCTGCCGATTAACCGTAGGTTTGTCCAGCACATCATAATTGACTTCCCCATTGGTCACTTTCTGGACTAATTTAGCCGGTGAATTGACTGCTTGAGAAGGCTCTCCCATGCCCGTCGCCACAACGGTAACTTTAATCGCATCCCCTAGCTCAGGGTTTATTGCGGTTCCGATTTTCATGTCAGCTTCTTCTGAAGCAAAGGCATGCATGATATTTCCGATTTCGTCAAATTCGGTCAAATCTATATTGGCTGCACAGATATTGACCAGAATACCTTTTGCACCCTGCAGACTGATATCTTCCAATAATGGACAGGCAATGGCTTTTTCCGCTGCTTCGCGTGCACGGTTATCACCACTGGCAACACCTGTCCCCATAATGGCCGCCCCCATATTACCCATCACTGTTTTAACATCGGCAAAATCGACATTGATCAATCCAGGGCTGGTGATCAGTTCTGTAATGCCTTGTACAGCATCTAATAAAACATCATTAGCCGTATTGAAGGCATTGTTTAGTGACAAATTATTGCCTAAAACCGGCAACAGCTTCTGATTTGGAATAACAATCAAAGAATCGACAAATCTTTCCAGTTCCCGAATCCCCGCTTCTGCAACGACTTTTTTCTTTTTGCCTTCAAAATCGAAAGGCTTGGTGACCACAGCAACGGTCAGTATTCCCATTTCCTTGGCGATTTCGGCAATGACTGAAATCGCCCCTGTGCCGGTACCGCCACCCATGCCAGCGGTCAAAAACAGCATATCGGCGCCTTCAATTTCTTCGCGGATGCGATCACGATTTTCTTCAGCCGCTTGTTTACCCACTTCAGGCTTCGTCCCGGCACCTAAGCCTT
>CAYUAE010000179.1:0-3329 GCA_964442675.1 uncultured Methylomarinum sp. | reverse complement strand
CCACTTCAGCTTCACCCGACAACTTAATGGCCTGTATTAAATTAGCAATATAATCGTTCATAGTATAATTACGCCTCAGCCCTTACCCGGCATCAAATGAATATGCTGAGCCAACACCGAAAAACCGATGGCTTCGCCTGCTCTCAAGCGGTTACGTTGAGCGACGTGAAGCGGCACATTGATACTCAGCGTGCACAAGGGCGCTTGATCGACACTGACGCAGATATGCGCCTGGCCGTTGATTTCAAAATATTCAACAATCCGGCCTGACAGTGGGTTCTCTTTTTCGCCTCGCGAGGGCCTGTCGCGACGGTGTAATAAAATACCCGATGCAGGAATCATCCAATGCACGTTGCTACCAACAGGCCAGACCGGTTGCGCTTTGGCGTGCAAAACAATGCCGTGCCAATTGAGAGTCGTTTGGTTCGGCGCCTGTTCAATAACACACGCTTCAAATACATTTTGCTGATCCATCAATCGGGCGATGGTGACGGTTTGGGGGCGTTTGAGCAGCGTTTCCGGTGTGCCGGTTTGTAACACCTCACCTTTATGCAACAGAGCAATTTTATCGGCCAGTAACGCCGATTCTTCCAGGTCGTGGGTCACCAGAATAATCGGAATCGCCAGCGATTGCCGTAGCAGCAACAACTCTCGGTATAATTTGCGCCGGGTTACCTGATCCACCGCTGAAAACGGCTCATCCAACAATAAAACCGCAGGCTTTCGGGCCAAAGCGCGAGCGACGGCGACACGTTGTTTCTGGCCACCGGATAATTGCTTGGGATAACGTTTTTCAAGACCGGCCAGATGTACCTGTGCCAGTAATGTCATGACTTCCCGGGATTGCTCAGCCTTCGATTGCTTCGGCAATGCCAGCCGGATATTGTCAAATACGGTTAAATGCGGAAACAGGGCGTATTGCTGAAAAACCAGCCCGACATGGCGCCGATGGGCGACTAAAAAACGTTTTTCATCCTGCCAGATTTCGCCATTACATTCAATCTGGCCGCTCCTGGCCCGATATAAACCGGCAATGGCACGGAGAATGGTGGTTTTACCACTGCCGGAAGGGCCGGTTAAGGCTAATAATTCGCCGGCCTTACAGTCTAATTTAACCTGTAATGGAATCGGTTGCTGTTGCGACAATAAAACAGATATGCCCGTTTTAGACATAGCGTTTTTCATGGAGTGCGCTCAACCAAAAACTCAGACTGAGGGCCAGCATGGAAAAAATCAACAGCGTCAACGCCATCACCGACGCGGCCGGCCGGTCAAACAGTTGCATTTTTTCATAGATGGCAATCGCCAGGGTTTGGGTTTCGCCGGGAATATTGCCGCCGACCATCAGCACGATACCAAATTCACCCAGGGTATGTGCAAAGGTCATAATCAACCCCATCAGAATACCGGGCCAGGCCAAAGGTAATTCTATTTTCCATAACACCCGCCAGTGATTCAATCCACAGCACTGTGCCGCTTCCCGAATTTCAACAGGGATAGCACTAAAAGCACGCTGCATCGGTTGAATGGCAAACGGCAAATTGAAAATAACCGAGGCCAGCACCAGCCCTTCAAAACTGAAAATCAAGCGCAGATCAAAACTGTCGGCCAACCACTTGCCAAGCCCATGATCGGGATTGAAACTGACCAATAAATAATAGCCCAGTACCGTCGGTGGCAACACTAAAGGTAAAGTAATCAAGCTTTGCAGCAGAAAACGGCCGGGGAAATGCCGATTAGCCAACAAACGCCCGGCCAGAATACCCACCGGTAACAAAATCAACACGGTGAGCAAACTGAGCTTGATGGAAAGATTAAATGCCAGCCAATCCATTATCGCGTCGTCCTTTCAACCTTAAACCCGTGTTGTCGTAACAGGGTTTGGCTGGCTTTGCTACGTAAAAAACGGTAAAACTGCGTGGCCACATCACCGGCAGAAGACAACAGGGCAGCCGTTTGCGGCAAATCCGGCTGTAATGCGGGCGCCAGTAACACAGTATGAACATGGCTTTTCAAGGCCGGGTTCAGTGCCAGACTATAAGGCACCAGACCTGCCTGCGCTGCACCTGACACAATAAAATGTACGGTTTGTGCAGCATTTTCAGCATGAATCAAGCGCTCTTTTATCTGTGGCCAACCCTGTGACCTTTGCAAAACGGCTAAAGCCGCCTCACCGAAAGGCGCATAGTCTGGGTTTGCAATGACAATGTGACGAATTTGGCCGCTTTGGCTCGCTTGCCCTAACCCATTTAAACTGGAATCTATGGATAAAGACACGGAATGGGAGAGCATCAAGGCCAGTTGGCCGTAAGCCAAAACCTGTCTGTGGCGAATCGTATTGACAGGTAAGGATTTTATATAATCCGGGTTAGCGGAAATAAACAACTCAAAGGGGGCGCCTTGTCCTATCTGTTGCGCCAACACGCCGGAAGCCGCATAACTGATACGCAATTTATACCCCGTTTCCTGCTCAAAACGTTGTTTGAGCGGCAGCATCCCCCATCTGAAATTAGACGCGACAGCAATTAATGGTGGCGGTGCTTCAGCCTGCGCGAGCAGCGTCACCGCTAAAAGCATACAAAAGATGATGGACTTCATCGCCATAATAAAAAATCGGCAAAACCTGCCTTTAAAATACAAACTGTCACAAAAAAACAACAGATAGATGAATTTTTTTAATTAGATAAATCAATATGTTAAGCCATATTCCTGTGATTAAACATAAAAATATTGTGTTTTTATACCAACAACCCTTGGCAACACACAATAATTGGCCTAGGATTAACTTGTCTTGTTTTTATAGGCTTAGCGCGGAGTTACTACTCAGCTTAATTTATAACGAGGAACATAGTTTACTATCAGTTGCTTACGTAAGAAGTGTATGTGACAGGGATGTCACATTCAAGCCTGCAAGGATGTATCCACGGCGTCTTCTGGAGTTAAGTGACTGATAGTAAACACCTAAATACGCTGAATAGTTACAGAGCGGATTTGTCATGTAAGCCTGTAATATTTAACTTATGCCGAGGTGCTTGCCATGCTTCATATCATCAGTCAATTCCCCATCAACCCTTCTGAACTTGAAAAAACAGCCGAGGGTGACACGATCATCTTTACCGACAATGCTGTCTATTCGATCAAGCAGGACAATACTACACTGAAATGGATACAAGCGACATTGAAGCATGTGAATATTTGTGTCAGAAAAGCCGATTTGATGATTCGCAATATCGATATCAGTGAATTGATCGCTGGCGTCGCCATTCTGGAGGATTTCGACTGGCCCATTCTGGAACCCCAGGAAGCGGTGGTACGCTCCTGGAATTAAC
>CAYUAE010000178.1:0-3349 GCA_964442675.1 uncultured Methylomarinum sp. | reverse complement strand
ACCTGGGGCAGTCGATCAGCGGGCAGGGCACGCAGGTCGGCGGGGTAGTTGATAGAATCGAGTAGTGGATATTTTTCGGAAACAGTCATCTTTTAAATCGTTCAGTAAAGGCAGTTTAATACCTTGTATTTTAGTCAGGAATTGGCGCTACAAGGCGAAAACCTGTGTTCGAACAGTTAGCGAGCTAACTCACATCACAGGTTTAATCGGCTTAATGGGTGCGCTCAATGATGTATAGCGACAAATCCCGTAATAAATCGGCTTCCGGGCCAAAATCAGCCAGACTTTCAATCGCCTGTTCATGCAAATCGCGGGCTTTTTCTTTTGCCCCCGAAAGGCCTAACAGCGCCGGATAAGTGGGTTTGTCATTGTCTTTATCTTTGCCCTGAGTCTTGCCGAGTGTGGCAGTGTCGCTTTCTTCATCGAGAATATCGTCTTTTACCTGAAAAGACAGACCGATACATTTGGCGTAATGGTCCAGTTTTTTGGCGACTGCAGGGTCGATATCGGTTTTGCTCAAACTGGCGAGGTTGACGCTGGCGCGAATCAGGGCGCCGGTTTTATGAATATGCATGATTTCCAGTTCCGGCAGGCTGATCTTTTTCCCGACCGAGGCCAAATCAATGGCCTGGCCGCCGACCATACCTTGTGAGCCGCTGGCTTTGGCCAGGGTTGTAATCATTTGTAAACGCGCATCAGGGTTCACTTTGATGGTGTCGTCATGGGCCAGAACTTCAAATGCCAAAGCCTGCAAGGCATCGCCAGCCAAAATGGCCGTCGCCTCATCATAAGCGACATGACACGTCGGTTTTCCGCGGCGCAAGTCGTCATCATCCATGGCCGGCAAATCATCATGAATGAGGGAATAAACATGAATAAATTCGACGGCACAGGCCGGGCCATCGAGCGTATCTTCATTCAATCCCAAAGCTTTACCGGTGGCATACGTCAGCATTGGACGCATTCGCTTGCCCCCGTTAAGAACGCTGTAGCGCATGGCTTCATGGAGTTTTTGCGGCAAGATATTTGCAGCAGGTAAACGTGCGTCCAAGGCCGATTCAACACGGCTTTGGCAGGCGGTTAAATAGTTTTTTAAAGCGTCACTCATGGGTATAGGGCTCCAGCGTTTGTTGTCCGTCTTTTTCTAATAAAATGTGTACTTTCTGTTCGGCTTCCTGCAAGGCTTTCTGGCAGATGCGTGTCAGTTTGATGCCGCGCTCGAAGGCTTGTAATGATTGTTCCAGAGAGCAATCGCCTTGCTCCATTTGTTCGACAATTTGTTCGAGTTCGGCCAATGATTCTTCAAACAGTGCCGTGTTCTTTTTTCTTGCCATATTGATTCATGTTTAGTGTACGATGTGTCGCCTTGTAGTGCTTGGCATCTGTAACCCAATGCCAAGCGTAATCGACTATTATATATGAAATTTAACCTGAGATAAGCCAAGAAGATGAGCAACGAATATAATTCGGCCGCGATTGAAGTGTTAAGTGGGCTGGATCCGGTAAAAAAACGCCCCGGTATGTACACCGATACCACCCGTCCTAATCATTTGGTACAGGAAGTGGTGGACAACAGTGTTGATGAAGCCTTAGCCGGCTTTGCCGACAGTATTGATGTTGTTTTGTATAAAGATGGCTCGGTCAGCGTTGCCGATAACGGCCGCGGCATGCCGGTAGATATTCATCCTGAACAAGGTATTCCCGGTATTGAAGTCATTATGACCCAGCTTCATGCGGGCGGTAAATTTTCCAATAAAAATTATCAGTTCTCCGGCGGCTTGCATGGCGTCGGTGTCTCTGTCGTCAATGCCTTGTCCACGCGCTTGGATGTGGAGGTGAAACGTGATGGCAATGTTTATCAGATGCGTTTTGCTAATGGCGAAAAACAACAAGACCTGGCGCAAACCGGAACCGTAGGCAAGCGAAATACCGGCACCCTGATTCACTTCTGGCCTGATGAACAATATTTTGATTCAGCCAAAATATCGGTCGCAAAACTGAAACATAATTTGCGGGCCAAGGCGGTTTTATGCCCGGGACTCAAAATTTCCTTGCAGGATGAAGCCAGCGGCGAGAGCTGGGAGTGGTTTTATGAAAATGGTTTGACGCAATATTTACTGGATCGGGTCGGAGATGTTGAATTTTACCCGGACCCGCCCTTTGTCGGCAGTTTTTCCAGTCAGACGGAAGCTGTCGAGTGGGGTATTTTATGGACGCCGGAAAGCCTGCCGGAAACGGTCGCCGAAAGTTATGTCAATCTGGTGCCAACAGCGCAAGGCGGCACCCATGTCAACGGCTTGCGTGCCGGTTTGACCGAGGCTATGCGTGAGTTTCTGGAATTTCGGAATCTGTTGCCACGCGGTGTTAAAGTGGCGCCGGAGGATGTTTGGGAACACTGTCATTATGTCTTGTCAGTCAAGCTTGAAGATCCGCAATTTTCCGGCCAAACCAAAGAGCGTTTGAGTTCGCGGGAATGTGTGGCGTTTGTCTCGGGCGTAGCCAAAGACAGTTTCAGTTTGTGGCTGAACCAACATCCGCAGGATGGCGAGAAAATTGCCGAAATCATCCTGGCCAGTGCGCAAAAGCGGCTTAAATCCAATAAAAAAATCGTTCGCAAAAAGATTGCCGCAGGCCCGGCATTGCCGGGTAAATTGGCCGACTGCTCAGCGCAGGACATTTCCCGTACCGAATTGTTTCTGGTGGAAGGCGACTCGGCCGGGGGGTCTGCCAAGCAAGCGCGGGATCGCGAATTTCAAGCCATCATGCCTTTGCGCGGCAAAATTCTCAATACCTGGGAAGTCGATTCGTCACAGGTCATGGCGTCGCAGGAAGTCCATGACATTGCCGTGGCATTGGGTATGGAGCCGGATTCGCAAAATCTTGAGGGCTTACGCTATGGTAAGGTCTGTATTCTGGCCGATGCCGATTCCGATGGCAATCATATTGCCACCTTGATTTGCGCCTTGTTTTTCAGGCATTTTAAAGTTCTGGTGGAAGCCGGGCATGTGTTTGTTGCCATGCCACCTTTGTACCGAATCGATGTTGGCAAAAAAGTTTTTTATGCGCTCGATGATGCCGAGCGGCAGGGCGTTTTAGCCCGGATTGAAGCGGAAAAGCTGAAAGGGAAAATCAATGTGCAGCGCTTTAAAGGCTTAGGGGAAATGAATCCCGCCCAATTGCGGGAAACCACGATGAACCCCGATACCCGGCGCCTGGTGCAATTGACGGTGACAGACGATGATGAAACCTGTGCGCAAATGGATATGTTGCTGGCCAAAAAACGCGCCCAGGATCGCAAAAAATGGCTGGAAGAAAAGGGTAATCTGGCGCAATTGTGAGGATGAGGAAA
>CAYUAE010000177.1:1605-3394 GCA_964442675.1 uncultured Methylomarinum sp. | reverse complement strand
AATGTGACATCCCTGTCACATACACTTCTTACGTAAGCAACTGATATTAAACTATGGCAGAAAGCGCGCGGCTCGTATATGTATCACATTAAACTTGTGCTTTTGATTTTGCTGGTGCCAGCATTGGCTTGTGCTTCTGCCCCGGTATTGCATGTTGAAGGACTCAATGAGGAACAGAGTCGGAATGTGCAGGGATTTTTATCGTTAGCGCAAGAATCCTGTGATACACCGAAGTGGCGGATTCAAAAGTTATTTGAACATAGCGATCAGGAAATTAATAAAGCCTTGCGCGCATTAGGTTATTACGCGCCGACCATTGAAAAAAAACTGATCTTTACGAAGGACTGTTGGCAAGCTGATTTTTCAATTGATCCGGGGCAGCCGGTGCGGGTTGAATCTATTCGGGTACGGATTGATGGCGAAGCCGGGAATATGCCGATATTCCAGAAGTTTCTGGCCCATTTGCCGATTAAAAAGGGCGATATTCTGAATCATGGCAAATACGAGAAAATTAAATCCGAGCTGAATTCACTGGCTTTGGAGTATGGCTATTTAAATCACAAATTGACGACAAAAATATTGCGTGTTGACCCTGAAAGACATCGTGCCGACATTGAATTAGTGATGAATTCAGGGCGGCGGCATTATTTTGGGTCAATTACGATCAAGCAGGATGTGCTTGATCCCGAGTTTGTAAATCGCTTTATTGTGATTAAAACAAATCAGCCTTATTCGAGCAAAAAACTGGCACAAACCTATAATCTGTTGGCAGAAAGCATTTATTTCACCCATGTAGATGTTCAGCCCGAGCTGGATGATATTGAAGATTTGCGCGTGCCGGTGGCGATTACACTGGTGCCTTCAAAAAGGCACGACTATACCGTAGGCATCGGTTATGAGACCGATATTGGACCGATTGCCTCGGCTAATTACCAAAATCGCCGTCTCAACCGTAAGGGCCATCATTTAAATGTAAGTCTGGATATTTCACCGATTTTATCCAGTGCCGAAGCGCGTTATGTCATTCCTTTCGTTAGGCCGCGAACCGATAGTGTCAGCATTGGCGCCGGTTATAAATACGAGAAACCAGATACATTTAAAGCCGAGTCTGCAAAACTGTCATTGCAATATTTACATGTGTATAAAAGCCGGTGGCAACAAACGCTGTTTCTTGATGTCAGTCGAGAAAAATTTACCGTCAGCGATGTTACCCGAACCACCACATTATTGGTTCCTGGTGCGCGCTGGCTCCGATCACATAAGAATCAGCTGGTGCGACCTACTTCCGGTTATCGTCTTGACCTGGCTCTGTCGACTGCAGCAAAGCCATTGCTGTCGGATGTTTCCTTTATACAAACGTCGCTGACCGGCCTGGTTATTGCGCCTTTACCGTGGCCGGCCCGGGTTATCGGCCGTGTTAATCTAGGCGCGACATTAACGACCGATTTGAATCGGTTGCCGGCTTCTTACCGCTTTTATGCCGGGGGCACAAATTCTATCCGCGGTTATGGCTATAAGAAACTGGGCCCGACTGACGATAATGGCGTTATCGTCGGTGGAAAATACATTTCTGTCGCCAGTCTGGAGTATGAGCAATTGATCAACGATCGCTGGGGGGTGGCGGTTTTTATGGATGGCGGAAATGCCTTTAATGCCAATTCGATTACAATCAAATATAGCGCCGGCTTAGGCGTACGTTGGATTTCACCGATCGGGCCGATTCGACTGGATTTTGCGATGCCACTAAATGATTCAGGCGATTCTTTCCGGATACATTTTGCCGCTGGAA
>CAYUAE010000177.1:0-1505 GCA_964442675.1 uncultured Methylomarinum sp. | reverse complement strand
TTTATCGCATTATCCGTTTTTGCCTGATCACGGTGATGAGTCTGATTTTAGGCCTGGTCGGCTTGTTGGCGACAGAAACAGGCTCACGTTTTGTGTTGATGGCGATCAGTTCACAATGGCAATCATTACAGATAGGGCAGGTCAATGGCACGTTACTCGGGCCGTTACAGCTGAATAAATTGCATTATACGGATGGTCAGGGGTTCAATATTGCGATAGGCTCGCTCAAGCTGGATTGGGAGCCTGTGTCGCTATTCCGGAGGCAGTTACATATTGTTCAATTCAGCCTGCAGCAGATCGACATTGAAGGTTTACCGCAGGAAGATAAACAAAATCGAGATGACAGTCTGCCGCTGCCCGTCATTCCCATCGCCATTATTGTCGATGTCTTGAGCGCAGAACAAGTCAGTTGGAAAAATGAAGCATCAAAAACCCAAATCCAGCACCTGTCAGCGGCGTTCGAATGGGTGAATAATCAATTGGACATCAGGGATATTTCACTGGCCATGGCGCCTTTGCAGGTGCAAGGAAAAAGTCGCGTATTGATACAACAGGAATGGCCGCTTGTTGCCGACATCAATTGGACGTATGTCATGGATAATGCATCATTTGCGGGCCAATTACAGCTCAATGGCAATCTGCAGCAAATGTCATTTTCTCATCGTACTTCGGGGGCTGTTGTGAGTAGCCAGACCGGTGTGTTGCGTTTCGATGGTGCCGAGCCTGAATTTGATATCAAAACGCAGTGGAGAAAATTACAGTGGCCATTTTCAGGGAAGCCTCAAATCAGCAGTCAACACGGCACACTGCATATTAAAGGTTCGACATCGGACTATCTGGCTCAACTCGATGCGGTCATATCGCCGCCAGACTATTCTGATTTCAGTTTGGCCATGACGGCAACGGGTGACTTAACGCAGCTTAAAATCAAATTACTGCAGTTGCACGCTAAACAAGGCGGGCTAAAACTCAATGGCCGCCTGAATTGGCAAAATGGCATAGGTTTTGACCTGAATGCCGAGGCGAGAAAAATCAACCCGCAAACATTTGGCGCGCCTGTAGCTGGAAAGCTGAGCCTTAATGCGCATGCTCATGGAAATATAGTCGATGAAACTATGACATTGATGCTGGATTTAAAGCGATTAAACGGCCAGTTACAGGGGCAAAATATTGACGGATCCGGCAAGATTGAACTGGCCAAGGAAACCTTGCATTTTAAAGCACTCAATCTCAGGGCCGGGCACAATGAACTATGGCTCACAGGACGACTCAATCAACAGCATACTGACCTTCTGTTCAATATTGCCGCATCCGACCTGAAAACAGCATGGCCAACCCTGGCTGGCACATTGAATGGCACTGTCAGTATCAAAGGGGAATTATCAAAGCCCATTGTCCATGCAAAATTACGCGGGCAAAGGCTGCGTTATAACGACTTCGCTCTGAGAGCCCTGGTGTTAGATGCCGATTATGTACATCAGGCTTTACGGCAATCGACTGTAAAC
>CAYUAE010000176.1:0-3394 GCA_964442675.1 uncultured Methylomarinum sp. | reverse complement strand
TTTTAAACCGGAGCCTGATTGTTCTTATGTCTCTTGCCATTGTTTACAGCCGCGGACGCAGTGGCATTCATGCGCCGCTGGTAACGGTGGAAGTTCATGTCAGCAATGGTCTGCCGGCACTCAATATTGTCGGTTTACCGGAAACAGCCGTCAAAGAAAGCAAAGACCGGGTACGCGGCGCCATTATCAACTCACAATTTGAGTTTCCGATGCAACGCATCACCATCAACCTGGCGCCGGCTGATTTACCCAAAGAAGGCGGCCGTTTTGATCTGGCCATCGCCATCGGTATTCTGGCCGCATCACAACAGATTCCACGCCAACAACTGGCCGAATACGAGCTGGTTGGTGAATTATCGCTCAGTGGCGAGCTGCGCGGCATCAATGGTTGTTTGCCGGTTGCCATGCAGTGCCGGGATGCCGGGCGTAAACTGTTTTTACCCCAACAAAACCAAACCGAAGCCGCGCTAATCCGTGATGCTCAATTACTACCGGCAAGCAGCCTGTTACAGGTTTGCGGTCATTTAAGCGGACAGCAGGCGATTGCCTTTTTCAGCCAGGATGCTTCGACACTGACAGCGCCGCTCGATGCACCGGATTTTGCCGATGTCAAAGGTCAGTACCAGGTCAAACGTGCCTTTGAAATCGCCGCCGCCGGCCAGCATAACCTGTTGATGATTGGCCCGCCGGGTACCGGGAAATCGATGCTGGCCTCAAGAATGCCGTCAATTTTGCCCGAATTGACCGAGCAGCAAGCGCAGGAATCGGCCGCCATCGCATCGATCAGCGATCAAGGCTTTGCCGTGAGCAATTGGCGTAAACCACCGTTTCGGGCGCCGCACCATACCGCCTCAGCCGCCGCTTTAGTGGGGGGCGGCAGCAACCCCAAGCCGGGTGAAATTTCACTGGCGCATCATGGCGCCTTGTTTTTGGATGAACTGCCTGAATTTGACCGTAAAGTGCTGGAAGTGTTGCGCGAGCCCTTGGAAACCGGTCATATCACAATTTCCCGCGCCGCTCGCCAGGCTGATTTTCCAGCCCGCTTTCAATTGATTGCCGCCATGAATCCCTGCCCCTGCGGTTATCTCGGCGATGCCTCCGGTCGCTGCCATTGCAGCTCCGAACAGGTCGCCCGTTACCGCGCCCGTGTTTCCGGCCCGTTGCTGGACAGAATCGACATGCACCTGGAAGTACCCCGGGTTGATCTGGATGTTTTACGCCATAATGACCATCAACATGAAGAATCCAGTCGCGTTATCCGCCAGCGTGTCATCGAAGCCCGGCAGCGCGCCGTAAACCGCGCCGGCAAAAGTAATGACCACTTGACGGTCAAGGAAATCAATCGCTTTTGCCAGCTTGATGACCGTACGCATACCGTTTTGGAGCAGGCCATGCAAAAATTTGGCCTGTCGCATCGTGCCTATCACCGTATTTTAAAAGTCGCGCGCACCATTGCCGATTTAGCGAATGCCGATAACATCGAACTGCCCCATATCAGCGAAGCTTTGAGCTACCGCAAACTGGATCGTCAATAACCATGGCTGGATTGAATACCCAACAGCGTGCTGCGGTGACACTGATTGACCGGCCTTTACTGGTGCTGGCCGGTGCTGGCAGTGGCAAAACCCGGGTGATTACCGAAAAAATTGCCTGGCTGGTCAAACAACAGGGCATCGCCGCCCGCCATATCGCTGCTGTCACCTTTACCAACAAGGCGGCGCGGGAAATGAAAGCGCGTGTGGCCAAATTGCTGGACAGCGATGCCGGCCGGGGATTGAGAGTGTCCACTTTCCATGCCCTGGGCCAGGATATTTTACGCCGTGAACATAAAACCTTAGGCTACAAAGCCGGCATCACGCTGTTTGATGAGCAGGATAAAATCACCCTGTTACGGAGCCTGATTGCACATGGACAGAATGACGGTGACCTGGATGCAGTCGAGCACTATAGCTGGCAAATCAGCCAATGGAAAAATGCCTGTTTACCGGCTGCCAAAGCGATTTCCAACGCCACCGAGGAAACGCAGCTAGCGGCCCATCTGTATCAGGAATACAGCCGCAGCCTGAAGGCCTATAATGCTGTGGATTTTGATGATTTGATTCTGCTGCCGGTGTTTCTGTTTCAACAGCATCCGGATATTCTGGAAAAATGGCAAAACCGCATTCGCTATCTGCTGGTGGATGAATACCAGGATACCAATATTACCCAATACCAGTTGGTACGTCTTTTGGCCGGTAATCTGGGGCGTTTTACCGTGGTCGGTGACGACGACCAGTCCATTTATGCCTGGCGCGGTGCACAGCCGGAAAATTTACAGCAATTACAACGCGATTATCCACGCCTGGAAGTGATTAAACTGGAGCAGAACTACCGCTCTGTCAGTCGTATCTTAAAGGTAGCCAATCAGTTGATCGCCAATAATCCGCATGTGTTTGAAAAAAAACTGTGGAGCGAACTCGGCTATGGCGAGCCATTACGGGTACTGGCACACCGCAATGACTTAGCCGAGGCCAAACAAGTGGTGTCGGAAATCATTCATCATAAATTCCGTCACGGCGGCCGTTTTTCAGACTATGCCATCCTGTATCGGGGCAATCATCAGTCGCGCCTGTTTGAACGCTGCCTCAGAGAAAACAATGTGCCGTATTTCATTACCGGCGGCACCTCGTTTTTTGCCTGTCAGGAGGTCAAAGACATCCTCGCTTATTTACGCTTG
This sequence comes from uncultured Methylomarinum sp., assembly GCA_964442675.1. Lineage (GTDB taxonomy): Bacteria > Pseudomonadota > Gammaproteobacteria > Methylococcales > Methylomonadaceae > Methylomarinum. Next base: position 678 of record CAYUAE010000176.1, on the reverse strand, counting down.
TTTGTGAACCCTGATGACGATGCCGCTTTTTTGCGTATCGTCAATACCCCGCGCCGGGAGATTGGCCCAAACACGCTGGAAAAGCTGGGTGATTACGCGACAGGCCGTCATATCAGCCTGTTCAGCGCCTGCTCTGAATTAGGCCTGCAACAGAAACTGAACGACAAGGCGGTACAGCGTCTGCAACGCTTTTGTCATTGGGTGCGTGAAACGGCCCGCGCCATCGAAAGCGACGACAGCTTTGCCGTCATTCGCCGCTTTATCAGCGATATTCAATACGAACAATGGTTGAAGGAAAACAGTAAAACACCGGCCGCCGCAGACCGGCGTATGCGCAATGTCGACGACCTTGTCGACTGGTTAAAGCGCATCGCCGAATCGGATGCCGGCGAAAACAAGTCACTGGCTGAAGTTATCAGCCGCATCATGCTGATGGATGTACTGGAGCGGCAACAGGAAGAAGAAGCGGGCGACCGGGTCAGCCTGATGACCCTGCATGCGGCCAAGGGGCTTGAATTCCCCCATGTGTTTTTAATCGGTTTTGAAGAAAATCTGCTCCCGCATTCAAGCAGCATTGAAGCCGGCCAAATCGAGGAAGAACGACGCTTGGCTTATGTCGGCATCACCCGGGCGCAAAAAACCTGTACCTTCAGTTACTGTACGCACAGAAAGCGCTAT
>CAYUAE010000175.1:0-3437 GCA_964442675.1 uncultured Methylomarinum sp. | reverse complement strand
AGCCTTGTTAAGTACGATTGGGAGTACTCTACAGGCTGTTATTGGCGCACGTTGCATTGAATATTTCAATGGTCGAAACAATCCGCTACTTGATGATAAAAGTATCCTGATTTTTTTGGCTGCAGGAATGCTAAGTTGCACCATTGCACCCGTTTTTGGCAGTGCTGGATTGGTGATGTTCAAGTCCATCCCCTGGCAGGATGTAACTGATCTTGGCCTGACCTGGTGGGTAGGTGACAGTTTAGGGGTGATTGTCTTTACGCCCCTGTTACTTTGCTGGATTGGTCGGCCTGAACCTGTCTGGCGGCAGCGTATTAAATTGGTCGCATTACCGCTGCTGATAACCAGTGTTATCTTGTTTTCCTTTTTTCAAGTCAGCACAGTCCTCGAACAAAAACGCCTGTTTGCAGTGTTTCAAAAAAACAGCGCGCGCGTTTCTACGCTATTGCGAGAGAATTTTTCTGACCAGGAAGCGCTGACCGAATTTGTCAAAAACTTTTTTGATGTTGTACCGGAAGTGTCAGCACAGAACTTTACTGTTCTGGTTAAACCTTTGTTGGCTAAAAACGCTTATATTCGTGCGTTTGAATGGATTGAAAAAGTTCCCGCGTACAAAAGGCCACAATTTGAACGTGAGCTGAATCGTAAAATTACGGAATGGCGTCAATCCGGGCCAGCTGTACCTGCGGCAGACCGGGATGCCTATTATGTGATTCGTTATCTTTACCCGGTCGAAAAAAATCTGGCCGCCTGGGGGTATGATGTGTCGTCATATCCGCTTGCTCAAAAAACACTGAATGCAGCACGTGACTCCGGGAAAATTCAGGTGGCTGCACCAGTTAAATTGATTCAGACAAAACAACCAAAAGCAGGCGTAGTCTTTTATGCGCCGGTTTATGCTAAAGGCTATACACTAAAAACTGTAGCCCAGCGGCGCGATGCGTTTTTAGGTGTCGTGGCAACGGTTTCAGTGATCGATGACATGCTGAGCGATTTTTTTACTCAGTGGCCAACGCTTAAGCTTTTTGTGCAGATTACTCGAAAAGGCCAGGTTATTTATCAGAACTATACAGCTGAATCCCTGAAAGTGTTAAATGGCTTTAAAACAAAAGATACTATTCAGATTGCAAATCAAACCTGGAATATTTCCTATTTTCCCGCCCCTTCTTTTGTCGAATCGGTACACACTTATTTTTATAACCTGGTTATTATCGGCTTTATCTTTGCGACATTAGTGACCGCCGGTGTATTGATGCTGACAGGACGTACCCTTCATACTGAGCAACTGGTTGAAGCGCGAACGCGGGAACTGGCTGAAAGTGAACAAAAATTCAGGGCCTTGATTCAATCACAGCAGGCGGTTTTTTGGCAGGCAGACACGAAAAACTTCCAATTTACCTTTGTGAGTGATCAGGCTAAAACTATTTTGGGATATCCACCAGAAAAATGGCTGGAACATGATTTTTGGCTAAAAACCATGCACCCGGATGATCGGAAATGGGCGCCAGCATTCTGCCGGGAACAGACTGAAGCCGGAAAAAGTCATCAATTCGATTATCGTATGCGACATAAAAATGGCCATATCGTCTGGGTCAGGGATATTGTTACCGTTGAAAAGGAAGCTGGCCGGGGTGTAACGCGCATGATGGGGGTGATGGTTGATGTCACCGAATATTATCAGATTGAAGAAGAGTTGCGTTTTAAGGAACGCAAATACAGAGTCTTATTTGAAAGCAGCTTTGAAGCCTTGATCGTTTTTGATGTTGATCGCTTTAAAATTGTCGAGGCGAATGCCAAGGCACTACATTTGTTCGGGTTGCCCAAACAAGGCCTGGAAAGGGTAGACCCTATGAGTTTTTCGCCTCAGTTTCAGGATAATGGAGAACCCAGTTTGCAGATGGCGCAGGAAAAAATGGCCCAGGTCATCAAACAGGGGCAGCTTGAGTTTCAATGGACTCATCTCAATGCGGCGGGTGAAAAAATTTTATGTGCCGTCAATATGACATTACTTCCGTCGTTAGGTGAACAGTTGGTACTGATCAGTATTCGCGATATCACTGAACAAAAAAAATCGGAACAGGAGATTGCCAAACTCGCCTTTTATGATGCGTTGACGGGGTTGGCGAATCGGCGCCTTTTGTTAAATCAACTGCAAACCGAAATCAGCATTGCCAAACGGAATAACGTCTATGGTGCTGTGATTTTTATGGATCTGGATCGGTTCAAGGTTTTAAATGATTCTTTAGGTCACCATGTTGGCGATGAATTACTCAAACAGGTTGCAGGCAGAATTCAGTCGGTATTACGCGATGAAGACTTGGCAGCGCGTTTAGGTGGCGATGAGTTTGTCGTATTGATTCGGCCGCACACGCAATCGCTGGAGCAGATTCAGGAAGCCTCGCATAAAGTGGCCGAAAAAATTCGTAAAGCATTGGAACAACCCTATTTTATGGGTGAATATGAACATGTTTGTTCATCGAGCTTTGGCATCAGTGTTTTTCCGGAAGAGGGTGTGTCGGCAAACGAGATATTACAGCAGGCGGATAAGGCGATGTATGCGGCCAAGGAGCAGGGACGTAATGCCGTGTGTTTTTACCACATCACCATGCAGCAGCAAGCCGATGAAAGGCTTTTTTTGGAGAAGGAATTACGCAGGGCTCTAAAGCAAAATGATTTTACGCTGGTGTACCAGCCACAACTCGACAAGGATGGCCAGGTACATAGTGCCGAAGCATTGATTCGTTGGCAGCATGCTGAAAAAGGCATTATTTCACCGGCGCAATTTATTCCCTTGGCCGAAGAAACCGGATTGATTATCGAAATCGGCGAATGGGTACTCAATCAAGCCTGTCAACATTTAAAACAGTGGTCAGAGCGTGGGATTTTATTGGATCATGTCGCCGTGAATGTCAGCGCCCGGCAATTTTCCCAGGCCCATTTTGTAGACAGTGTGCGGCAGGCGATAGAACGTTCCGGTATTCAAGCTTCAGCTTTGTTTATTGAGCTTACAGAAGGCATATTGCTTAAAAATATCCATGAAACAGTTGAAAAAATGCGAGCCTTAAAAGAAATCGGGGTCAAAATATCTATTGATGACTTTGGCACCGGTTATTCTTCCCTGGCTTATTTAAAATCATTGCCACTGGATCAGCTTAAAATTGATCAAAGTTTTGTGCGTGATATTTTAATCGATCCGAACGATGCGGTGATTGTCGAAACGATTATCCATATGGCCAACAATCTGCAGCTGGAAATTGTGGCCGAAGGGGTAGAAGATAAAGGGCAGAAAGAATTTTTAGAGGTTCGGGGTTGTGAGATTTTTCAGGGTTATTATTTCAGCAAACCGTTGCCGGTTGAGGCCTTTACTCAATATATTATGGCGTAGCGCAATGTTGGCAGGCGCTATTTTTTAACAAATTCCGCATGTCTCGGCCTCC
>CAYUAE010000174.1:0-3457 GCA_964442675.1 uncultured Methylomarinum sp. | reverse complement strand
GTAAACTTACGCGCCTCAGGACTTGTTCTGGCAGATACAGTCATCGATAAAATCGAAATCACAGGCCATGGCAGTCAGGCCAGACATGTGGTTAAAGTAAAGTTTGATGCGCCATTTTTACAGCTTCTGCTCGACAGCGATGGCAGCTGGGATAATACACGGTGGCATGGCCTTATTACAGCTCTGGATGTCAGTCATCCGCAGTTAAAAAAATGGCGTTTACGAACACCGGTCGAGATAAGCCTGCAAGCTGAGAAGCATGGCGCTGTTTGGCTTGATTGGCCCGAAACCTGTCTGCAACAGGCCAGTAGCACGCTTTGCTTTACGGCCGCCGGTAATCTGCGGCAAAAATTCAGCGGTCACCTTGTGCTTGTCGATGATGCTTTGCGAACTGTAACGCCCTGGCTACCGCCTGAAGTCAGCTTAAATGGCCAGTTGCACGCTGACAATCAGTTCAGCGTCAGTCCTGAAAAGACGCGTGCGACGATACAGATCACGCTTAAAAATGGGCAGGCTGTTCTCCGTGATGATAAAAAGATTGAGCATCGTTTGCAGTTCAGCGCTTCGAAACTGGAGGCAATTTATGAGAATGATCAATTACGCACTGATTTATATCTGGGGGTCACCGAACATGATTTTATTCGTGCCCATTTAAATGCCGGGCCAGCTGAAGGGAGACAACACATCAGAACATTAACCGGCGCAATCGATGCCGAAGTCATTGATATGGCTTTTATCGACAGCTTGCTTAGCCCGGTCAAAAATCTTGATGGCCAATTTAAAGCTCATTTCAATATAGCGGGCAGCAGCGTCGAGCCTTTTCTCAGTGGCCGAGCGCAATTTCATGCTGGCCATTTCGACATTTTGCCACTAGGGATAACCGTCAACAATGTTTTTGTCGATATTAAAAATGCGCAAGATAACGCCAGGCGACTGTTAATTGCTGGAGGACTAAGTTCCGGTAAGGGAACAATCAACACAAACGGCTATCTGGATGTAACGACCCGGAATGATTTTCCGATGCATCTGAAGGTTGTGGGTGAAAAATTTCTAATCGCCCAATTAGCAGAAGGTGAAGTCGTTATTTCGCCGAATATTTCGGTGACGACAGCCGATAAATTGACCAAAATAGCAGGTAACGTCAGTATTGACAGTGCCAAAATTAAAATCAATGATATTCCGGACAATGTGGTTGCGCCGAGTGAGGATGAAGTGATTATCGGTGTCGAAAACAAAAAAACCAAACCGATAAAGCTGGCACAGACCGCTATTGATGTCGCTGTTTTTCTGGGCAAACAGCTGTATTTCTCGGGCTTTGGGCTTAAAACCAGGCTGGAGGGGAAGCTGCGCTATGTCGCTGACCAGGATAAACAATCCTTACAAGGCAAAGCTGAAATGAAGGGAGCGACATACAAGGCCTATGGTCAGGAGCTTGTCTTGCGCCGCGGTGAATTTTTGTTCAATGGTCCGGTAGATAACCCCTGGATGAATATCGAAGCCGTACGCAAAGCCAAGTCAGAGCCAGTGGTGGCTGTTTTAAGTGTGACAGGGCCATTAAAAAATCCCTATAGCCGTATCTATACCGAACCTTCTTTGCCAGAATCAGACGCTTTAGCCTACCTGGTCACTGGTAAATCGTTTAAACAATTAGGCCAAGGCGACTCTGCGGCATTAGCCAATGCCGCAATAAGCTATGGAGCAGGCCAGTTATCCTGGATTACAGAGCAACTCGGTATTGATGAGTTTGAATTTGTGCAGGCCGATACATTAGTCGACAGTGCCGTTAAATTGGGGCATTACCTCAATCCAGACCTATATGTCGGTGTGACGATGGGCCTGTTTGCCAATCGCTACGCCGTCGATTTACGCTATCGTTTGAATAAATATCTCAGTCTGCACACTCGTTCAGGTGAAACGCAGCGTATCGACTTGAAGTATCATTTTTCGAGCGATTGAGAACAGCTTAAGGAGAGATAAGACGTTGAGGCTGAGTTAATTCTGTTTTTTGCTTGAAAATGCGTGCACTTCACCTCATATCCTTAAATGACCTGCCGTTAAGGTTCAGGATTTTAGGAATCCACAAGCAGGAGAGGTTTTCTGCAGAATGAAAAAGACCTCTTCAATCTATTTATATTAAGGAGAAAACGAATGTCAGAATTAATTGTTGTAACCTACGATGATGTTTATAAAGCCGAGGAAGTTCGGTTGAAGCTATTGAAAATGCAGAAGGAATATCTGGTTGAGCTGGAAGATGCGGTTGTGGCTTACAAAGACAAAGATGGAAAAATAAAACTCAGACAAATGTACTCGCCCACTGCCATTGGGGCTGTCAGTGGTGGATTTTGGGGGATATTGATTGGATTGTTATTTCTCAATCCTTTAATGGGCCTGGTTGTTGGGAGTGCATCGGGTGCCGTCGCCGGGGCATTGTCTGATATCGGTATCAATGATGATTTTATGAAAGATCTGTCCGCTAATCTGGAAGAAGGGCAATCTGCCTTGTTTGTTCTGGCACGCAAGATTGTACTGGATAAATTATTGGATGAGCTGAAAGGAACAGGTGGCAAAGTCATTCATACCTCATTGTCACATAAAGATGAAAAAAAGCTTCAGGAAGCCTTGGAAGCTGTAAGGGCAGAGAACGGCGACGCTTAATCCGTTATTTGGAGGTAAGCTGCACAGGGATGTGCGTTAGCCCGTTGCCAGTAAAGGCTGTATAGAGGGGCAGTAGATGATGTAGGTGACAATGGTCGCAATGAGCAGGCCGATTGAGGAGAATTTATTATTGTAGTTAAAAAGTTTGAAAGCTGTGCCGAACGAGCGCTTAAGCTTGGCATTAGCCAAATCGACACTATACATTTCATCTAATAACAAATGCACGATAAAGCCAAATCCGACAAAACAGCCCAGTAACCAGGCATTATAGGCATTGATGTGCATAACCTGATAAGACAAGCTCGTGGTTATCAGGCTAAAAAGCAGGGCACTGAGCAGTGAATGAAATACACCGCGATGAACGGTTTGTGATTTAAACAGATAAAGAACCGGAAAACGAACTGTCACATAGCTTAAAATGGCAAACAGCAAGGATGATAGCTGAAAGCGGACGTCGCCAATTTTTTTAACACTGTCAAATGGAAATGCCATTAACAGATTGCATGAAAAATCATTGAACAGCCAAGGGATATGAATGTGTTTTATGGCGTTGTCGGTTGTGAACACCATGACGGCGACAAGCAGCCCGATCAATGAAAACAACCACTTTAACTGTTTGCTGTTATCTGAGTCGATGTCAGGCAGCAAGCCGCCGACTACGCCAGCCAGAATAAGCCAGGGAATCGCCATCCAGTCAACGATATGGAGTTTTAAGGCCAATAGACTCGCGCCAGTGCTTGCCAGTGCGGCACCGTTGACATGCGTTTTAAAATTAGCCATTTATTGTTCGTTTTGGATCAGC
>CAYUAE010000173.1:0-3485 GCA_964442675.1 uncultured Methylomarinum sp. | reverse complement strand
CGTTACCAATTAAAAAGATATTTATAAATAATAGTTGAAAACACGCATGAAGCGATCAACTTTTGAAAAAACGCCGTAAAACATGAATTAAATCACAGTGATCAAATACGCCCGCGCTTTCTCGAATACTGTGCATCGCCCACATCGGGTTGCCAATATCGATACTGCGAACGCCCAAACGCGCCGATAACATGGGCCCGATGGTGCTACCACAGGGTATATCACAACGATGAGAATAGTGCTGCCACGAAACGCCCGCCTGCTGACACCATTCGATAAACAATGCACTTGACAGACTTTCTGAGGTATAGCGCTGATTGGCATTGTGTTTGATCACAGGTCCTCGATTCACCAGTACTTTATGTTCCGGCTCATAGGCACTGGCAAAATTGGGCTGCCAGGCGTGTGCCATATCGGCACTGATAAGAAAACTTTGCGCCAACACTCTGAAAAAATCAGCGTCGCTGATACCGACAGCCCATGCCATACGCTTTAAACTATCGGCTAAAAAAGCGCTATCTGCACCCTTATGACTCTCACTGCCAATCTCTTCATGGTCGAAAAATGCACAAACCAGCGTATTACCGCTGTGTAGACAATCATCGTCCAACAGTGCCGCTAATGCGGCATGGCAGGATGCCAGATTATCCAGCTGACTGTTCGCGATAAACTGCCCTTTATCACCCCAGAACACACCTTTCTGGGTATCATAGACATTCAATTCCCAGCCCAGAATCTCGGCATCGGTCAATTCGGCCTGAGCTGCCAAAAGTTCGGCAAAGTAATCAGAACCCAAATCTTGCGTCATATGTTCAGCAATCAGCAGCGGCAATTCGTTCTGCTTGTGTAATTTCAAGCCCTCTTCATTAACTTGCCGGTTCATATGAATGGCCAGGTTCGGCAGCCGCAATAATGGCTGCTCAAAACAAATATTTTTTACCGCGATGGTGTCGGCACAGGTTTTATAACTGATGCGCCCGGCCAGGCTTAAATCCCGGTCGCTGAATGTCGCCAGAATCGGCCCGCCATAAATTTCCACGCCCAGGCGCAGCAGGTCGCCCGACGTCATCACCGGCTTAGGTTTAACCCGCAGCCCCGGCGAGTCAGTATGCGCACCGACCATTTTAAAGCCGGTTTCGGTCAAGGCTTTGTCGCCCATCACAAATGCAATCAGCGACGAGCCGTCCCGAATCACATAATAACGCCCACCTTGTTGTAATTGCCAGGGCTCAGACTCAAGCAGCGGCTTGAATCCTGCCTGCTGTAACTGCCAGGCCATACTATCGACTGCATGCCACGGACTTGGACTGGCATCAATAAAGTCGAGTAGCTGCCGCGCATAGGTCTGCGCTTGATTCATATCGCGCTCTGTCATTCTCCCTCCTCAACATCTGTTGGCACAAAATCCAGTGCCGCCGAATTGATACAATAGCGCAGCCCGGTAGGCTCCGGCCCATCTGGAAACACATGCCCTAAATGCGCTCCGCAAGCGGAACAAACCACTTCCACCCGTCGCATGCCATGACTGTTATCGACGACCTCCCGAATTGCCCCTGCTTTAGCAACATCATAAAAACTCGGCCAGCCCGAACCTGAATCATATTTGCTCGCAGCATCAAATAAAACCTGCCCACAGCAAACACAACGATACCGCCCCGGCGCTTTGGTATGCACATATTTACCGGTGAATGGTGCTTCAGTCGCCTTGTCCCAGCATACTGCCAGCTGCTCTGGAGTCAATTTATCCTGAAATTGTTTTTTCTTGTTTTCGGCTGTCATACTTTTCCTTTATTCAACAAAAACGTGAATCATGGCGACAACATCGGCCCTTTACCGTTCATTGCCTGATAAATCCAGCACCTTATTCCGATGGCGCATTTTCATCTAAGCCATTAATGACGAGCGAGGTGCTGGATAAACATTTCCGCCGGCACAAAAACCACCTGCCGGCCCTTGAAAGGATAGCTGGCCAAAACATGCATTTCGGCATCCTCGGGAACCACTTGCAATACCACCGTATTCGGATAGCGTTGCAACCACTTTTTTAAGCTGGCGGGCGTTTTAAGCACCGGTACAGGTTGGGTCAGGCGGCCAACAAAATTATATTGGCCATGATATTTTGCGATATAAAACACCACCGGTATGTTGTCATTTTGCAGCTGTTTTATCTTTTCTGCCGCAGGTGTCATATCATAGCGATAACCTAACACCGAAAAGGCTGCCGCTTCAACGATCAAAAATAACAACACACTGGCCACACTGATCGCTATCCAGGTTTTTTGTGTTCTTAGCCACAGCAAGAGAATCGCGACCATAATCACACCCACACCCCAAAATGGCGACAATGACGAAAACTCAGCTTTTATTGGCCAATATTGATTGATAAACGGCAGTGCTGTGAGCAAAATGCCTAACAGGCCGTACAACAGCGCAATACTCCACGGCCTGCCTCCTTCACGATGCGCTAAAGCATGCGCCAGTGCGGCAGAAATAAGTAAGGCAAATCCTGGAACCAGAGGCAACCAATAGTGCAAGCGTTTGCCACTGATCAATGAAAACGCAATAATAACCGGCACGATCCAGGCCAGGATAAAGCGAATGCTGGCATCGCCAATCTGAATGGCCCGTAAGCCTTGCCAGAATGGCCGCCATAACAACCATGGCAATAATAATAGCGGCAACCATTTAAAATACCACCACCAGGGTAATTGGTGCGCAAAGGACTTTACAATCCGGCCACTGGTCTGCCCCCAAAAAATGGCCTGCCGATAGGCTTCCCCACCCTTAATTCCCGCAGGAATTGCCCAGGCCAGCGCTATCGCCGCACCGATTAAAACAGCGACAAACACACCGCCATACCACTGACGCCAACTAAAATCTTGCGGCCTTTCAAGCCACCAGGGCGCCAGTAATGCCAGCGGCAGAACATGCAACAGAATGACCGGCCCTTTGCTCAAAATGCCGCCGCCAATCGCAAGAGCTAACAGCAGCCAGCGTTGCCAGCACAGTCCACAACGCGCCAGTTTCAATACACTATAGACCCCTAACAACGCGAAGCAGGCCAGCATCATGTCAAACATGGTCAGGCTGCCGTACAGCATCCATAAGAACATGCCCAATAAAACCCATTGCACCTGGAACATGGCTTGTGGCCGCTGTGGCCATAACAATCGTGCGATTTGTCCTGTCAAATACAGCCCTGCCAGAGAAAACAACGGCCCGATAAATCGTATGGCGGTTTCATTGACACCCACCACAGCCCAGACCAGGTTGATTAACCAAAATAACAATGGCGGCTTGTGGCTGTAAGTCTCACCATTTAAATGCGGCACCCAATAATCATGATTCAGCCACATTTCCCAAGCCACCGAGACATAACGTGTTTCATCGACAGGAAACAACGGACGCACGGTGATGCTGACTACAGTCAGCAGCAACCAAACAAAAAAAATCCAGAGTGACTCTGGAATACGTTTCAACATAAC
>CAYUAE010000172.1:0-3493 GCA_964442675.1 uncultured Methylomarinum sp. | reverse complement strand
CTTCAAACCAAAATCGCTGCGGTTCGCCAGTCGCGTTGCTAATGTATCCGGCAGGGTCATTGAACTGATAATACGATCCTCCCGAACCGCCTTTGCCAAGCGGACGCAACTGCACATGAAAACGTTCTGTACCTGTGAGTTGCAGGTCGAGATCGAGACTCAACTGTTGACCGATGGCATCGCTGCGTTGATTGCCCTGCCCAAACGCAAAGGCAAACAAGGAATATCCACCAGCCCCAACAAAGGCGTGGATATATTGGCGAGAATAATCGGCGCAGCTAATCGCAAAATAGACCGATGTTGCAATGTTTACCCCGTTGTTTTAAGGAAACAAAGTATAATACCGTTTTGAATCGAATGATTGTGTTTTATGTCTTATAAATATAACGGCCAACTGGTGTATCAAATACACGATGAAGAAGGCGTTATAGAAGTTGTCGATACTGATGGCGTCCGATCTCTGCATTTTGGTTCGCCTTCCCGCCAAAGTACGCAATTATTATCAGACCCCGACCGGCTGCACTCGCTTTACGCCCGTGCCATGATGGGGCTGCTGCTGTTTAATGATGCGCCTCGCGATATTTTGATGATAGGCTTAGGTGGAGGCACCTTAACCAAATATCTGTTGCAACAATTTAGCGACTGCAAAATCAAGGTGGTGGAATATCGCCGCGGCGTTTTGAAAGTTGCCCGGAGTCACTTTGGTCTGCCTTTAGATCCACGCCTTAAAGTTAAAATAGGCTGTGGCGCCGAATATGTCTGTCGGCAAAGCCTCGAAAATGCGCAACAGCATGACCTGATTATGATTGATGCCTTTGATCATGAAGGCATGGCACCTGAAGTCAGTAGCGAACGCTTTTTTGATGGCTGCAAAACATTGCTTACCCAGGAGGGTATGCTGGCCATCAATTTATGGGGTACAAACAAGGATCTGTTCCAGCAAGTCGCTTGGAATCTTGGCCGTGTATTCGACTGGCGCATTGTATTTCTGCCTGTCCGCAAACGCGGTAATATCATTGGTTTTGCATTCAATGATGGTATGACCAAGCCCAGCTTCAAGGCGACCCAACAAAAGGCCGTACAATTGGAACTCACTTATCAACTGGAGTTTCCAACTTTTTTACACGATATTAAACGCAACAATACTAAAATTTTTAATCGGGTTTTTACACCATGACACAGACCGCGCCTTATCTTTTTGGCTACCGTAAATACTGGGCAGAGCGTTTTGGTATCGCCCCACACTTACCGATGAGCCAGGATGAAATGGCAGAGCTGGGCTGGGAAGCCTGTGACATTATTTTAGTCACCGGCGATGCTTATGTCGACCACCCAAGCTTCGGCATGGCGGTTATCGGCCGTGTATTGGAAGCCCAGGGTTTTCGGGTGGGTATTATTTCGCAGCCCGACTGGCACAGCGCCGATGATTTTCGCCGCTTAGGACGCCCTAACCTGTTTTTTGGCGTCACCGGCGGCAACATGGACTCCATGGTCAACCGCTATACGTCGGATAAAAAAATTCGCTCCAATGATGCTTATACCGCCCATGGCGAAGCGGGGAAACGCCCTGATCGCGCGGTCAATGCCTATTCACATCGTTGCCGTGAAGCGTTTAAGGATGTCCCCATCATCATCGGTGGTATTGAGGCCAGCCTGCGCCGGATCGCGCATTATGATTACTGGTCAGATAAAGTGCGTAAATCCATTTTAATGGATTCCAAGGCGGATTTGCTGGTGTACGGCAATGCCGAACGCCAGATTGTCGAAATCGCCCACCGATTAGCTCAAGGCGAAGCCGTATCGGAGTTGAAAGGAATCCGAGGTACGGTACATTTTGTCAAAAAAATCCCCACAGGCTGGATTGTCAAAGACTCAAGCCAAATCGACAAGCCCGGCCCGCTGTCGCCACAAATCAACCCGTATCAGGCGCAACCAGAGTGTAACCAAAAAACGGATACTGTCGAAACCGGCGAAAAAGTCATTCAGTTTCACCGCGTCATCCCCAATCAGAAACGGGCACAAACAGTCATTCGCCTGCCCGATTATGATCAGGTCAAACAGGACCCCGTACTATATGCCCATGCCTCGCGCGTGATGCACGGCGAAACCAATCCAGGCAATGCACGCCCCTTGATTCAACGGCATGGCAGCCGTGAAATCTGGGTCAACCCACCTGCCATACCTCTGACCAGCAAGGAGATGGATGGCGTGTTTGACCTGCCCTATTCCCGCCTGCCGCACCCGCACTATGGCGAAGCGAATATCCCGGCGTTTGAAATGATCCAGCATTCGGTCAATATCATGCGCGGCTGTTTTGGCGGCTGCACCTTTTGCTCGATTACAGAACATGAAGGCCGGATTATTCAAAGCCGCTCGGAAGATTCGATCATCCGCGAAATTGAAGCCATTCGGGACACATCCCCCCATTTTACCGGCCACATTTCTGACTTGGGTGGGCCAACAGCCAATATGTATCGACTGGCCTGCAAAAGCCCTGAAATCGAATCATCCTGTCGCAAGCTGTCCTGTGTTTATCCTGGCATTTGTCCAAACTTGAACACCGACCATTCCGCCCTGATTAAACTGTACCGTCGGGCACGAAAACTGCCGGGCATCAAGAAAATCTTCATTGCCTCCGGCCTGCGCTACGACCTGGCGGTCGAATCACCGGAATATGTCAAGGAACTGGTCACCCATCATGTCGGCGGCTATCTTAAAATTGCACCTGAACATACCGAACAAGGCCCATTATCCAAGATGATGAAGCCGGGCATGGGTACCTATGACCGCTTTAAGCAAATGTTTGATAAATTTTCCAAACAGGCCGGTAAAGAACAATATCTGATTCCGTATTTTATCGCCGCCCACCCTGGCACCGAAGACAAAGACATGCTCAACCTGGCCTTATGGCTTAAACGCAATGGCTTTCGTGCCGATCAGGTCCAAGCCTTTCTGCCCTCCCCCATGTCGGTTGCGACGGCGATGTACCATTCCGAGAAAAACACGCTGCGTAAAGTCAGCCACAATGCAGAAAACATCAGTATTCCCAAAGGCATCAAACAACGTCGCCTGCACAAGGCCTTTTTACGTTATCACGATCCCAAAAACTGGCCATTATTACGAGAAGCCTTAAAGAGAATGGGCCGCGCCGATCTGATTGGCAATGGTAAACAGCATTTGATTCCGTCCTTCCAGCCCAAAACCGGCGAGTCACACGCGCAAAAAGCACGCCCATTCAAAACCAAATACACCGATTTTAATCCCAAAAAATCACGCCAGCGCAGCCGACATAAGGCTCGAAAACGAACATAGGCAAAATAGTGACTAAAAGGGGAAACGATGCTCAAGCAAAATGAATGTGGAGTTGTTACAGGTACGCTGGGGGATATCGAAATAAAGATCCCGCGCATTCGATGATGTATTAAGACTAATCGACGTATTGTGACCCGACTATTAGATTGATAATTTTGGTGTTTTTTGGGTGATTTTGGTA
>CAYUAE010000171.1:0-3569 GCA_964442675.1 uncultured Methylomarinum sp. | reverse complement strand
GTATCGTTTAATGCCCTTGACTGGTCCGGATTCATGACATTATCAACGACTCTGTGAAATATCTGTTAAATGTCATCCTTGCTGCATGGCTTCATTCTCAGTGGTCTCTGTGGTCTGAAGTGTCTGTATGAGGAATGAGGGAAAAGTCACTGCGTAACATCAGATAATAATCAATAAGTTTGGTTTTCCCGCCTAACATCTGCTAAAACACCAATACACTGTTTGACTTAAAACTCAACCAGACCTCATCGCCAATGCTTAAAGCCATTTCCTGCAAAGCATGATGAGTAATCATGACTTGAAAGACTTCTCCAGCCTCAACCGTCACCAGAATATTACCGCTGGCTTCACCGATGGCCTTGATACGGCCTTGAACCTGGTTTCGCATACTGGAAACCAGCGCCTGTCGAGACAGCACAATCTCTTTGGGTTCAATCGAAACATGACGCCCCGGCCCTGCGTCATCGGATAAATAAATCGTCATTTTGCCGGTTTTAAAACATTGCTTTTCCTGAATGCCGTGAAACACGTTAATCAACGGCGATTGCACCGGATGCCCCTCAACCAATGAAATCACTTCATCAGCCAATGCCATGCCCTGCAAGCGATCATGCGTGCTAAATATCAGCGTAGCCTGTCTGTCTTGTTGATAATCGCGCATAAACCGCATCAGCATCTTATTGCTGTCCTGATCGAGATAGCTGAACGGCTCATCCATCAACAACACCTTAGGCTCGCCAATAATGGCGCGTGCCAATGCCACTTTCTGCGCTTCCCCCCCCGACAAACGCCTGGCCGACTGTTCACGCAAATGGCAGATATCCAGCTGTTTTAACGCATCACTGACACGAGCGCCCCATAACGCCCGTGGAACCTGCTGAAATTTCAAGGCCAATCGCAGGTTATGGGCCACACTGCCCCGAAACAAATACGGCCGTTGCGGCAATAATGCAATCTGTCGCCGCGCCTTTTCGGATGGCAGCCGTCCGAAAAAAACTATTCTGCCCTGCGCAGGCTGCGCTAATAAAGCCAATACATTCAACAAGGTACTCTTACCACTGCCATTTGCACCAATCAGCGTGGTAATTTTCCCAGCCGCGATAGTTAAATCAGGAATCGACAACGCCAGTTTCGTACCATAATTAAACTGCACCTTGCTTAATTGATAAGCTGCCAGGCTGTTTTCTGCAGAGTTTTCTTCAAACATCTTGATGACGATTGACACTGACCTCGGCACGGCGCAGAACGGTATCGCGCCAGTAAAAACCGGGTCGCATTTCAGACAAAACCATGCCATCGCCTTCTTTGGGGTCGTTTTCTATGCTGACGGCAACCATGGTTTCGGGGTTAAAGCGCTGTTTTTCTGTCAGCACCGGCTTGAGCTGATAACGATCCAGCATGCGCTGTATGTGCCTGAGGCTGATCTGTTGCCCTTGTTTGATACGCTTTATAAACTCGACATCCTCAGCTCTGGAATGGCGAAATAATTTATCGACCGGCCGATAACTTACTAATGCCTCAACGCTATAGCGCAGACTGTCATAAACCTCCAACAAATCCAGCAATACTTCTCGCTGTCTGCACTCTTCAGACTGACTATGTTGCTGTATCGTGGCGAGTGTTTCTGATAATTTCAGCAATATTTCGCCATGCCGGTTTTGCACCTGCACAATGTCTTTCAACAGTTCACTGTCACTCATAAAACACATCATCCAGTGCACACCGCAAAATATCTCGAAATTGCGAGGCAGTGAGCGGCGCTGTGTCTGATAACGCGAAGGCCTGATCCAGCCAGGATTCAAAGGCAATGTCTGGCTGCTGAAACAATTGATATTTGAGGCGGCTGCGCTCATCTTTAATGGCTTCATACGCCTGCCGTATTTGTTTGAAGGTTTCAGGCTCTTGTTCCGGCGGATGCTGCTTAACACAGTGTAAATAAGCCTGCCGAATCTTCAGGTCGCTTGCATCTGGCGTCAAGCCTAAACACTGGAATGGATCAATCATGCGCATCCACCGTAGTCAATAATTGCTGCAAACTGAAGGGAGCCGGGATGTGGCTGTGTTCTGCCGCCTTCAACAGCAACAAGCCCTCATATAATATCGGTTGCCGGGCTAAAGCCTGCTCCAGATCACAAGATGGCATGTCGCTTTCAAACGCGGCAGCCAGTTGCTCGGGCGTGAGCGCCATCATCAATTCATCGCGTTTTTCATATAACAATGCTTTTTTATCGTCGCCTAAAGCCGCCAGCAAAACGTCAAATATATCGTCGTCATCGGCTGATGTTTGCAGCGAAACCGGCGTATGCTGCCCCTCCAACGCTGCCAGTTTATCCTGAGTTTCAACATCATCCGGGTCATAACGCAGGCTCTGCGTCAACCATTCGGCTTGCGACTCCGGCGGATAAAATTCGGCGATATGGCGTAAAATCAAAGCGATCTTCATCGCCTGTCCGGGTGTTTTTTTTAAACTGTCAATGGCATCCAGCCAATGCTGCTCAGCCCCGTGAAAATCATCACTACGCTCGCACGCCAAGGCTTTCAATCGGCTTAACTCAAATGCGGAAAGTTCCGGAAATTGTTTTTTAAAGCGCAGCCAGCGCACAAAATCATTGGGTAAATGCCCGGCACAAAACGCCATGGCCTCAGTAAAACTTGTCAATGCCCGAAATTGCATGACCCAATCAAATGCCTGCAACGGCGTTATGTCATCAACCTGTTCGCAGTAGCGTTCAATAAACTGGCATTGCTGCTCGCTTAAACGCCGCAATGCATACACGACTTCACGCTGCCTTCTGTTCAAGGCGGCCATCGCAGCAACAAAACGCTGTCCCTGTAAAGATAGCACCAGCAATACCGGCAAACAGCTTGCATAGGGTGAATCCTCTGGCAGAGGCTGCTCCTGTATTAAGCGGGCAAAATCATAAAAGGCCGAGTCAGGCGATAAATCCTGCACGATTTGTGCGGCAGCCTGCTTGTCCGGTAAAGCCTGCAATGCCGCTTCAGCCTTGGCCAGGTCAGCGACAAATTGTGATTTTTGCGGCAAACAACCGTGCAAATCAACTGTTTTTGTCAACTGTAAAAGCCCCAGCATCACCGCCAGCTCAGGGTTTAAATAATCGATTTGATCGGTGCTGCACTGCTGCAATAATTCTTTGGCAGCGGCCTGATCACCCAGCGCCAGCAGCCATAACACGGCATCATTCAACTGCACGCTGTCAGCCGCATTCAGCTGTCGATATTGCTGCCACAAATCCACCGCCTCCCGGTACATTGCCCGCTTTGCAAACATCTGCGCCCGGGCCAGATAGCACTCAGCCATGGCTTGGCGCCACTGTACATCATCGGTTTGCAGCCACAGCCCCCGATAGCATTCGGCCGCCTCTTTGTATTGCTGTTGATTGACTAACTGGCGGGCTCTTTCTGCCTGTGACTGTATTTCGTTTGGCATGGTTTTAGCAAAGGCACATAATTACGGTTTGATGAGCTTATCATATTCAGCATGGGTTCCAATCCAAAACCATAGTAAGTCATCATTGATTTCTATTGCCAATGCTCGATATCGAATTCCT
>CAYUAE010000170.1:0-3578 GCA_964442675.1 uncultured Methylomarinum sp. | reverse complement strand
GGATATGCAACCCTAAACGAAGGCCAGAAAGTAGAATTTGAAGTCGGACAAGGCCAAAAGGGTCCGTGTGCGAATAAGGTTGTACCGTTATAAGTTTTAATTGAATTGATTAAGTCAGTAATTCAGCCCCATATTGTTGGGGTTGAATTATTTTAGACGTTAGATTTCTCTTTGTTTTTTGAGGTTGTTCGTCCTATGCGTAAGAGAGTTATCAATCAAGTCCCGTCACGAAGTATCGACTCTGATAAAAAATGGCTTGATATTGATAGACTTGCGGTCGTTGAAGTGACCTCTGAAGATAAGGAATTCCCAGTTGAGTCTGCGTTGTTGCCGGGTAAAGTCTCGGGGTGGCGTGCTTCCGAACCAGGCGTACAGATTATCAGGCTTGTGTTTGATAATCCTCAGCGGCTTCGACAAATCAGGTTGAGCTTTGAAGAGACTGTGGTTGAGCGCACGCAAGAATATATTTTGCGTTGGTCGCCGGATAGAGGAGAATCATATCGGGAAATTGTACGACAGCAGTGGAATTTCAGCCCGGCAGGTGCAACCTGTGAGGACGAAGATTATCAAGTCGAACTTCCGGTTGTCACTATTCTTGAGTTGATTATCAATCCGGATATAACTGAGAAAAATGCATTTGCATCTATTAAGGCTTTACGGGTCGCTTAAGTTAGAGCCCGGTAAAAAATCATCGCTACAACCTCTGCAACAAGCCCTTTCAATGCCGCTATCAGCAAAAAAGATTACAAGGATACCGAAGTCAGCTGAACATCATATAGGCTTTGTTATTCAATTCTGATTCACCCAGACCGTTTATTCGGTTTATGTCAGCTTTATACCTCTTAAAATACGTATTATTCGTTCAAAAACTATCTTATGAAAACACCTCGTTCTGAAATTGACTTTAAATCATTCTCTTTTTCTGATGAAATTTTGTCAGCGATTACTCAAATGGGGTTTAGTCAACCCACAGAAATACAACAGAAAACAATACCAGCCATATTGGCTGGAAAAGATGTGCTGGCACGTGCAGATACCGGCTCTGGAAAAACGGCAGCGTTTGCATTGCCCTTATTGGATTTGTTAAGTAATCAGAATCCTTATGCCCGAATAGGGCGTTCCGATCGTTTTAACCCCACTGAACGGGTAGCCAGTAATCGTGTACAGGTGTTGGTGCTTGTTCCAACACGGGAATTGGCGATTCAGGTGGCCGATGTGTTTATAACGATGGCTGGGAATGTATCTCCGGCCATTAAATGTCTGAGTGTTTATGGAGGGGTAAAAATCAATCCTCAAATGCAGGCCTTACGGGGAGGTGCTGATGTTTTGGTTGCTACGCCAGGGCGTCTACTTGATTTAGTTGATCAAAATGCAATTAAATTCAATCAGGTTAAGGCATTGGTTATTGATGAGGTCGATCGCTTGATGAAAGGTGATTTTTTGGAGGAAATCGAGCGCATCAAGAAGCTGTTGCCCAATAAGATTCAGACCCTGATGTTTACTGCTACTTTCCCTGAAAGTATTAGCGCTTTGGTTCGAAATGTCATGAACAACCCCGAAGTGATCAATATAGATGAGTTTGTTGATAAGCTTGAGATTGATCAGCGCGTTATTGAAATTAATCATCATCAAAAAAATGATTTGTTAGCCCATTTGCTAGAAGAAAACAGCTGGAAGCAGGTATTGATTTTTTGTAGCGCCAAGCGTACCTGCGACAATTTGCTTAAAAAGTTGGAAAAAAGAGGTATTAATGATGCCGTTGTCATGCACAGTAATAAAAAACAATCTGAACGGGCGGCGGCATTGAAGCGCTTTAAAGCGGGTGATGTGCGTATTCTTATTGCTACAGATGTAGCGGCGCGTGGTATCGATATTGAACAGCTGCCCTGCGTCATTAATTATGATTTGCCGCGTTCGCCAAATGATTATATTCATAGAACAGGGCGGACGGGACGCGCTGGAGAAAAGGGACTGGTGATTTCTTTAATCGCTCATCATGAATATCAGCATTTTTCGGTGATCGAAAGACATAATGGTTTCAATTTAAAGCGAGAGCGGTTGGAAGGGTTTGAGGTTGATGATGTCGCACCGGCTTTGCCGCGCAAAAGCCCAAAAAAGAAGAAAACAAGATTGAGCAAAAAACAAAAGGCAAGGCTTGGGAGTGAACCGAAATTAGATGGGCAAACTGAGAAAAAAATAGCTGAGGCTGGCAGGGAGAAAATAAAAAAGCCGGCTGTAAATGCAGATATTTGGGGGAGATAAAAAAGACATGGTTTTAATTTGATGACAAGGCTGGGTTAAAAAATTCATTCATCTGCCGCTATCTTTAATAGCACTATTATTTGAGTTTATGCAGATCAGGACGAAATGAAGCATTGTCACTGGCGGGTTATTTTTTTATTTTTTGCTGTTTTGTCGACAGGCAATGCAACGGTCGTTAGTGGGCCGTTGGTTCAAGCAGCTTGGCATAATCAAGCGAGCAAAACTGTGTGCCTGTTTCAACAGGTGATCCCTGAGTATGGCGCGGTAGGGTTTCAACAACAAGCCGGCTATGAGCTGCAATTTTTTTATCATCCAGTTTATGGTTTTCCTGCGATTGAAAAAGCCAGTTTTTACATAACATCTGCACCGTGGCGAGATGAGCCGGTCTATCGGCAGGATTATCCTGTCTTCCAAAATGATGCGTCTGCTGTATATGTCAATGCTGCAGGGGCGAATGCCGCATTAGATGCCTTATTAAAGGGGCAGTCAGCTGTTTTTCAGATTATCGCGGCGGGGGAGTATTTTTATATTACCGCTTTGCCGATCGATTTGAATCGGTATTTACCCAAATTTCAGGCCTGTCGCGAGGCTTTGCTCCCGTTTAATAAAAATCAATTACAAGGGGTGATTTTTTTTCATCCGGCACATACACAGCCTGACGTTGAAGATTTGAAGCGCTTGCAACATATTGCGCGTTATCTGCAGGAATTCAAAAACACCAGGGTTGTGATTGGCAACGAAACGTATGCTGTGACTAAAACCGATAAAAAGGTATTTGAGAAACGGGCGCAACAAATCAAGCAGGCATTGATTAAATTCGGAGCGCCTGCCAGTCGAGTCGTTATCCGCATGGCAGCAAGCTCATCCGGGAAGAATACACTGTTATTACGAGTATTCGGCCCCGACGGGCTGATGCGATATTATTATCGTAAACGCAGTACGCGCTTGAGTTCAAAAGAAAGGCGGCGCCTGGATAAGTTGGCAGAATATGTCAATCAATTTTATAAAACAGGGCATATCGTCATTAGTAGTCATACCGATTCGAAAGGCCGTCGTGCCGATAATCTCAAGGTATCGCAGAAGCGGGGTGAGGTCGTGAAGCAATATCTTGTCGCGCGGGGTGTTCCGGCATCGAGGATTATTGTAAAAGCCTATGGCGAATCGAGGCCTGTCAAAAGCAATCGTTACCCACCCGGCAGAGCAATGAATCGGCGTGTGGAAATTCGTTTCAGGCCTTAACCTGGCTTTATCAATAATGAAATTATAAGTTTTTGATAAATAATGAATAAGTTTATTATGGCATGTTGCTACAATGA
>CAYUAE010000169.1:0-3597 GCA_964442675.1 uncultured Methylomarinum sp. | reverse complement strand
TTTTCAAAAAGACTTATTTGGATTTTTTGACAAACTGCGTCAAAATTACAATTTGCTGACCGTTCACCCGGCCTTCAATCTGTTCCGGGTTATCGGCAACCAGGTTAATGTTTCGCACAGGGGTGCCACGTTTGGCGGTAAAATTAGCGCCTTTGACATTCAAATCCTTGATTAAGGTCACTGTGTCACCCGCCGCCAACACCGCGCCATTGCTGTCGAGATGCTTCACCTCGCTGTCCGCTTCGGCAGTGTCGGCTCCAGCCTTGGCCCAGTCCAGCACGTCATCTTCCAAATACAACATATCCAATAAATCCTGCGCCCAGCTTTCATGTTGCAAACGGTTCAGCATGCGCCAGGCCATCACCTGTACCGCAGGCACCTGGCTCCACATGCTGTCATTCAAACAATGCCAATGATGTTCATCCAGCTCCTGTTCGCCTTCGATCTGCGGAAGGCACGTTCCACATACTAAAATACTGCCCGCCACACCTTCTTCCGGGCTATTCGGCACGGTATAAACAGCCAAGTCATTATCTGCGCCGCACAGTTCGCATTTTGCGCCGCTTCTTGTCTGCAAATCTTGTTCTATTGTCATTTTTTCCTCTGTTATGTCATTCCTAATACATTATTCGGTCACATGCCGAATAACACCTGTTAAATATCACGATACCGTATTGATAGTGATATTTTTACACCGAAATTTCATCAATCCCAGGACTTTTCGGCTTGTTGTCCTATCCATTGCTGCCAAACGGTCAACAAAACCGCCAGGATAACCGGCCCGATAAACAGCCCAATCGCCCCAAATGCAGTTAAACCACCCAATACGCCAAACATAACGACTAAAAAAGGTACTTTACTCGCGCCGCTGATAACGATCGGCCGAATCAGGTTATCGACGGTACTGACCACGGTAAATCCCCATACCAGCAACCCGGCACCCGCCCAGATATGTCCGCTTAAAATCAAGGCAATACCGGTTGGAATCCAGACCAGTGTCGCGCCCATGGGGATCAAAGCCAGCAACGCTGTAAGCGCTCCGAACAAAATGGGCGCATTCACCCCGGCAAAGGCGTATCCTACACCTGCCAGAATCCCCTGCGACAACGCCGCTAACACCATGCCATACACAACCGCTCGCGTGGTGTGGGCGGCGGCGTGTAAGTAGACATCGCCATCTTGACCTGCATAACGTAAAATGCCTGAACGCACTTGTTTTATCGCCTCTTCACCATCGCGGTAACAAAAAAACAAGGTCACCAAAACCACGCCTAATTTAAGGATATAATGGCCGACACTGCCCAGGAAGGTGGCAAAATTGCCGACCCACTGTCTCAATTCGTTAATCAAGGGCGCTATAATACTGGCCTTATCGGCATTAAAGTCATCCAGCCAGGCTTGCAAATAATGCCCTAATCCAGGCAGCTTACGAATGGCTTCCGGCAATGTCAATTCGCCATTTTTAAGAACCTGGTACAGCGTCTGATAAGCGGTTTTGACTTCATCCTGCAACAGGCCTGCCAGGCCATAAATCAAAACAAAAATGACTAACGAAATCAGCAGCGTCATGACAGAAGCGCTCAACAATGCCTGATAATTCAATCGCTTATCAATCCAACGGTATAGAGGCCATGTCACATAGGCCAAAATAAACGCCCAAATCAACGACTCTAAAAACGCTTCCAGAATCAAATAGCTCAACCAGAACAAGCCGAGCAGCAAAATAAACGGAATCAGCTGTTTAAATATATCATGATGATTTGTTGGCATCATTTTAGCCTCTCAGGCGAAATAAACCCCTGATTCTCCAACATAGCCAGCGTTTTATCCAGTGCGCCCTGATTTTTCTGAATGAAGCGATAACCTTTTTCCACCAGCGTCTGTCGTAGAGCCGGCTCGCGATAAAGCATCAGCAGCCGTGCCGCCACATCTTCTTCATTTTGACATTGCACAGCCGCGCCCTCCTGTAAAACCTGACGGGCAATTTCCTTGAAATTTACCATGTGCGGGCCAAACATCACCGGCGTTCCAGCCGCCAAAGCCTCCAGAATATTATGCCCGCCAACCGGCACCAGGCTGCCGCCCACAAAAGCGATATCGGCCGCCGCATATAACATCTTCAACTCGCCCATGGTATCGGCCAGATACACATCGGTTGCAGAAGAAATGGACGCCTGCCTGCTGCGTCTTTCGACCTGCAAAGCATACTGCAAGGCTTGTTGATGAACGCTGTCAAAGCGTTCTGGATGTCTGGGGACAATCACCAGTAACAGCTCTGGAATATGGCGTTTTAAATCGGCGTATCGTCCTAAAAAAACCGCCTCCTCGCCCGGATGCGTACTGGCAATAATCCAGACAAAACGACCGGAAAATAAATCACTTTTAAGCGCCTTGCCTTGTTCAATCAGTTGTTGTGGTAACTCGATATCAAATTTTAAATTGCCACTCACCTGCACGCTATCAGATGCCGCACCAATGTCGATAAAGCGCAAACGATCGTCCTCAGTCTGCGCCAGAATCATCCGCACATTATCCAAAGCCGGCTTGATCAAGCCTTTAATCCAACGATAAGATTTTGCAGAGCGCGCCGACAAACGCGCATTGATTATGAATAAAGGAATCTGCCTCTGACCGCATTGCCTGAACAGATTCGGCCAGATTTCCTTTTCCATCACCACCAGCATGACCGGCTTGAAAATATTTAGAAATCGGCAAACAACCCAGGGAATATCATAAGGGAAATAAACATGGCTGACGCTATCGCCTAAAACCTCAACGACACGCGCAGAACCTGTCGGCGTGGTAGTGGTCACTAAAATAGGCCGATCGGGATGACGTTGTTGCAAGCGCTTGATCAAAGGAAAAGCCGCCTCTGCCTCGCCCACAGAAACCGCATGAAACCAGATGCAATGCTCAGGATAAGACTGTGTAAAGAAAGCCAACCGCTCCTGCCAACGCGCTCTATAAGCCGCTTGCTTAATCCCGCGCCAATACAGACGCAACAACACAAACGGTAAAAGCAGACAAAACAGGCTGGTATAAAAAAAACGCATGGTACAAGACGATAGGATTTCAGGAGGTATCTATTTTACCTGAGTTTGTGCCCCAACGGCGCCAAAACCAAGCCATAAACTGTTAACTGCCCGCCTATCCCTTGCATTATCAATAGTTGTACCTAAAAGACCATAGTGGTGTCAGGTTATTTTACACACCTTCTACGTGGACGCCCTCTTTTTTACTTTAAAAAATTAACCACGAAAATTGCACAAGTCACTGTAATACCTAGTGACCAAAACATAAAACGATCCAGGCGCCTGGTAATTTCTTCAAAACGCTTATCAACCTGCTCAAAGCGCTTATCCATATCCAGTCTTACATTCTCGATCTGCTTATCGACCTGCTCAAAACGCTTCTCCATCTCCAGTCTTGAATTCTCGATCTGCTTATCAACCTGCTCAAAACGTTTATCAACCTGCTCAAAGCGCTTATCAACCTGCTCAAAGCGCTTATCCATATCCAGCCTGACATTCTCGATCTGCTTGTCAACCTGCTCAAAGCGCTTATCCATTTGAATCAGAATCGTCTGAATCAATTCAC
>CAYUAE010000168.1:0-3683 GCA_964442675.1 uncultured Methylomarinum sp. | reverse complement strand
ATATGCCAAAATCACCATTTTACTGTGAAACGCCCTCCCGGATAAAACTTATTTAGATGCCTGTTTTCCGTTTACAGCGTTGTTTGCGCCATAAAAAAACACCGTCGCAGCAATTACCGCCGCTGGCGCCATCAGCAAGTTGACAACTGGAACAGTAATCCCCAGCACCACAATCCCGCCAAAGATCAGTACAGACAAACGGCTTTGCTGTAAAAGCTGGCGTTGTTCACTAAATAACAAGCCTTTATTTTCCAATGGATAGGCCATATATTCGAGCGCACAGCCCCACGCGCCAAATAAAGCCCACAACAGCGGTGCAATCAAATTGACAACCGGAATCACAAACAACAGCAACAAAGGCAGCATCCGGCTTAGCAAATAGCCGATACGCTTCATTTCGGCCAGGAGTACTTTGATCATCGGCAGCTCTTCAATATCGACCTTGTCACCACTCAACAATTCTTCTGTTCGGGCCGCCAGATGACTATAAAAAGGCGACGCGATCAAATTGGCCACCAAGGTAAACGTAAAAAAGCCGGTCACCAGAAAGCTGATGAAAAACAACGGCCACAGTAACCATTCCAGCCAGGAGAGCCAATCGGGTATTAGAGAATTGATCAGATCAGTCAGGTAAAAATATCCTAATGCAAACAAGCCGCTATACAGTAAAATATTGATCAGCAAAGGTAATAAAAAGTATTTCCTGAGCTCTTTACGCATTAACCATTGAAATCCTTTTAACAGACATTGAATGGCAAAAAGCGGATTTTTCTGTTGTGCTGTCAACTCAAGCATTGAAGACTCCTCTTAAAAATGCACCGTTTGAATAAAAGCCGATGACAAATCGACGTAAAACCAAGCAATATAGTAAACTATTGTCCTGATTATCTTGAAAATACATTATGACCGAAAACGTACACGTACACGAAATTGAAAAATTTGGCGCCCAGGCGGAACGCTGGTGGGATCCTGATGGCGAATTTAAAACCTTGCATCAAGTCAATCCATTGCGATTGCAATTTATTCAGAAATACGCCGATATTGCGGGCAAACGCATCGTCGATGTGGGTTGTGGCGGTGGTATTCTGACCGAAGGATTAGCGCGTGCCGGTGCCGATGCATTAGGGATTGACCTGAGTGAAGATTTAATCGATATCGCCGAATTACACAGCCTCGAATCAGGGGTTCCGGCAAAATATCAGAAAATAAGCGCCGAACAATTAGCCGCAGAACAACCGGAAAGCTTTGATCATGTCACCTGTATGGAAATGCTGGAACACGTTCCAGATCCAGGCGCTATCATCAAAGCCTGCAGCCAACTGGTCAAACCGGGTGGCATGGTTTTTTTCTCAACCCTGAACCGAGTACCCAAGGCCTGGCTGCTGGCCATCGTCGCCGCTGAACATCTGTTAAAAATGGTTCCGAAAGGCACTCATGAATATAAAACCTTCATCAAGCCTTCTGAACTCAGCCAGTCGGCCCGTGACGCCGGCCTGGAATTACGCGGCATGACCGGAATTGAATACAATCCCATCAGTAAACGCTTTCGCTTAGGCCGTGATATCAGCGTCAATTATATTGCCGCTTACCAAAAGCCTGAATAACCAAAAACATGCAATCATTACAACCGGCTTGCATCTTGTTTGACCTGGATGGCACCTTAATCGATACCGCGCCGGACTTGCTCGCCTGTTTAAATCTGGCGCTTAAGCAGCATCAGGCCGCAAGCATCGACACAAACAGCCTGCGCCCCTATATTTCGTATGGCGCTCTGGCGATGATCGAACGCGCGCAGCCGGATTGCGATAACAACAGCAAACAGGAAATCTTGCAGACCATGCTGGATTTATACCAACACAACATTGCCGTCTATAGCCGCTATTTTGAAGGCATGGCTGAGGTTCTCGACGGGCTCGACAGCCGCGGCATTAAATGGGGCATTGTCACCAACAAGCGGGAACGCTTTACCCTACCGCTGCTGTCAGCATTTGGCCTTACTCAGCGCGCCGCCTGCATTATTAGCGGCGACACCACCGCCAACAGCAAGCCCCATCCTGAGCCGATGCTGAAAGCCTGCACAGACGCGAAGGTCAACCCCAAAGCCTGCATTTATATCGGCGATGCCAAACATGATATAGAGGCTGGAAAAAACAGTGGTATGCAAACAATGGCGGCACTCTACGGCTATTTAAAACCCGATGACAAACCTGAACACTGGGGAGCCGATTTTTTGATTGAATCGCCCCAACATCTTTCAGACTGGATGCAAACACACTTATGCAATTAACCGATCACGTTATCTTAATCACCGGTGCCGGCGGCGGTCTCGGTGGCACTGCGGCTCTCGCCCTGGCAAAACAAGGCGCACATATTATTTTGCTGGATAAAATCATCCCCAAAATAGAACAGGTTTATGACCGGATTGTCGCGGCCGGCGGCGTTGAACCGACCCTGTATCCCTTTGACTTGGCCGGCGCCAATGAACAGCAGTATCAGGAATTAGCTGATACGCTCGAAACCCAATATGGCAGTCTGCAAGGATTGCTGCATTCGGCCAACGACTTGAGCGCCTTCAGCCCCGTTGAAACGATTCGCCCGCACGAATGGGCGCAAACCTTAACCGTCAACCTGAATGCGCCTTTTTTGCTGACCCAGAAACTCTTGCCGCTGCTCAAAAAAAGCACACAGGCCAGCATCGTTTTCACATCGGATGATTCGATTCAATCCTATCCGGCCTACAAGGGCGCTTATGGCGTTTCCAAACTGGCACTGGAAGGCTTTGCCAAAACCCTGGCGGCCGAACTTGAAAGTCGCAATCAGATTCGGGTCAATATTCTACACCCCGGTCTGATCGATTCGCCGATGCGCAAAAAAGTCTACCCGGCCGAAAACAAATCGCGTCTGGCGCCGATGAACTCGCTGGATCAATTGTATGTCTATCTGTTCAGCGATCAAAGTCTCGGCATGACCGGACAGATCTTTTCAGCACAAACCTTTAATCCATCTTAAATTATGTCAGAAAGAGAAGTTGTTACCTTAACCCGTGATGTTAATGTCATTACCATCCCCGATGGCAATCATGGCACTTTAAGCAAAGGCCATGAAGTGACCATTCATCAATCCTTAGGCTCCAGTTATACCGTTATTACCGAACACGGCCATATGGTGCGCATTGCCGGCAGTGATGCCGATGCACTGGGCAAAGAACCCCATGAATTACATACTCTGGTCGAAGAAACCTCGCCGGAAGCTGTGGAAAAGAACTGCTGGGAAGTCATGAAAACAGTTTATGACCCGGAAATCCCTGTCAACATCGTCGATCTTGGCCTGGTCTATGACTGCAAGGTCACGCCAGCCGAAAATGGTGAAGGCAATGATGTTCATGTCACGATGACCTTAACGGCCCCCGGTTGTGGCATGGGCCCTGTCATTCAAGGCGATGTTGAAAAAGCGATCCGGGCATTGCCAGGCGTCAACTCGGTCAATGTCGAAGTGGTTTTAGATCCACCGTGGTCGCGGGAAATGATGTCTGAAGTCGCGCAGGTTCAATTAGGGCTGTTTTAACTTATTGACTGATGCTACGCGGTTCGTGTTTTTAATCTTGAATATTCACACCCACCACACCCCAGGAACCGTTTCTAGGAGCCTTCGTCCAGTGCAGGTGATGAGGCATCACTGTCTAT
>CAYUAE010000167.1:0-3800 GCA_964442675.1 uncultured Methylomarinum sp. | reverse complement strand
CCAAACACTAGCGACCTATCGGCAACACAATCCCCCTTTCTCGCCCACTGAACAGCATTTCTGGCGCGCCATTGAAGACCTTTATTTTTTATCGCCAACCACATTCGTTTGGCTGGGTCACAATCAAACCCTGACACAGGTCGCTAATGCCCTTAAAAATTTGCAACAGGCTGAAAACAGCGGCCTTCGGGCAAGCGACTACAATGCCCTGCAATTGACACGACACTGGCATGATCTGCTTTGTACCAAACAGGCCGACTGGGGCAATTATGCCCGTTTTGATCTGGCCTTGAGTATTGCCCAACTGCATTATTTATCGGATTTACGCTATGGCCGGATTCGGCCACAAAGCGCACAATTTGACCTCAAGCCAGAGCCCTCAATGGATAAGCTGGTCAAGCTGTTATTATCCGGCATCGCAACAAACCAGGTCGCGCAACTACCCGCTCAAGCCGAACCTGCATACAAGCCCTATCAGGATCTAAAAAAACAACTGCCGCGCTATCGAAAACTGACTCAAAGTGCGTTCCCTTATCTTTTGTTTTCTCAAACCATAGAAGAAAATACATCCGGCCCGCAAATCCGAACGCTAAAGCAAATGCTGCAAAAGCTGGGTTTTTTACCGATAGATACGCCACTTGATACTGTTTATTCCGGCGCTGTCATTGATGCCATTAAACGTTTTCAACATCAACATGGTCTGGCAGCCGATGGCGTCATCGGTAAAAAAACCCTGGCGGCACTCAATGTGACGCCTGAACAACGTCTGCGGCAAATCGAATACGCCTTGGAACGCTGGCGCTGGCTGCCACCGTTGCACGCTGAGATGCCTTTGATTCTGGTCAATATTCCGGCTTACCATTTGTGGGTATTTCAACAAGGCAACTTAAGCCAGCCCCCAGTTTTCGATATGAAAGTCATTGTCGGTATGGCCAAGGAAAACCAAACCCCTATTTTCATGGGACGATTACAATATCTTGAATTCGGGCCCTATTGGAATATTCCTAACCGCATCGCCGTCAAAGAGATTTTGCCCAAGCTGAAAAACGATCCGGATTACTTGAGCACACACAATATGGAACTGGTGTCTGACTTCCATACCAATACCCGGATTATCCCCATGTCAGAGACATTTGCAACGGACCTGATCCAGGGCAAGATTCATATTCGGCAACGGCCGGGACCCTCTAACGCTCTGGGACAAATCAAATTCATTTTTCCCAACAGCCATGCCGTTTATTTGCATGACACACCTGCGCAAAGATTATTCAACAAAACACGCCGGGATTTGAGTCATGGCTGCATCAGAGTCGAAAAGCCAGAACAATTGGCAGACTATATCCTGGGCCATGCCAATAACTGGCACAGCACAGAGGTCGATAAGGCTTTCCGGCAGCGGAAAAATTGGAGAGTACGCTTAGAACAGCGATTTCAGGTTTTATTGTTTTACAATACCGCCCAAGTGATTGACGAAGATATTTATTTTTTTGATGATGTTTATCAATTAGATAAGGTTTTAAGCCAGCGCTTACAACAAGACTGGCTTCCCTTCAAACAAAAACTTAAATTTCAGTTAAATGCTTTGTTATCACCAGGAGCGAACCTTGCCAGTATCGAGATGAACAAACCCGGTCGGGTAGTAACCGACACCGCCACGCCCTAACAGCAATGCTGCATCTCGAATATTTTTTAAATCCACGCCTTCAAGACAAACATCAATGGCCTTGCCCTGCATATGCAGACTTTTTTTAGCCACCCCTCGGCTGTGTTTCTGTAACATGGCGTTGGTTTTTGGCGAGCGGTAACCAGAAATCACCTGAAAGGGTTTATCGACAGCAAGGCGGGCTTGCACATCATGCAACAAATCCAGCAACTCCGTATCCATGGTATGTTTATCGCCGGTACGATGATCCCGCAGTAAATAATTGACTTCGCTCAATGCCTCTGGAATATAACGACCATTTTCAAAATAGGTTACAGCCAGTTTTTCCCCCGTATGTAGATTATCAAATGCCAAATGGCGCACCGAAGGTTCTGTTTTTACAGCTGATCTGGAAAGTATGGGAAAGGCCAGCATGGCACCACCCATTCCCATTGTTTTCAAAAAGTTACGTCTGTTTTTTAAGGTCATTTGTCTATCTGAATTTTTTCAACAAGCGGCTAACACCTTAAAATAGCAGAAATTTAAGGCATTGGAGAAAAGAATATTTATTTGTGCGGAGGAAGTTCCAGCTTTTCGGTTTCATCCCAATCGGAAAAAGGGAATGGGAGCAACTCGGTATTGAATGTTAAAAACAACAGAATATGATACAGATAGGCCGATAATTTTTTACCTAAATCCAGAATATTGGCGTTCGGTGCACCGGTCAACAAGGCAGAGGCGACTTGCAACAAGATCACTGTCCACAACAGAATACGCACCAAGCCGACAATGACTGAATAAATCAGCATAAAAAATATGCGTTTCCAGGTACTGATCTTTTTTATATGTTCATTAAAGGGTTGTTCTGTCATGATTAACCTCTGTTCATGATGTCACGCAAATCCAGTGATGCGGCATTAGCACGTGCAATATAATTCGCCATGGTCAGAGAATAGTTGGCAAAAATGCCAAAGCCATCACCATTCAGAATCATTGGACTTAAAATCGGCTCAATTGCATTTTCCAACGCATGAATAATATTATCCACTGTATTCATGGCGCGCTTATCCAACAAAATATCGGCAAAATCGTGCTTCACAGCTTCCAGAATATGCAGTAACGCCCAGCAGGCACCCCGTGCCTCATAAAAAACGTCATCGATTTCCAGCCAGGGCGTTTTCCCCAG
Organism: uncultured Methylomarinum sp.; assembly: GCA_964442675.1. GTDB lineage: Bacteria > Pseudomonadota > Gammaproteobacteria > Methylococcales > Methylomonadaceae > Methylomarinum. Next base: position 972 of record CAYUAE010000167.1, on the reverse strand, counting down.
TGTTGGCAGATTCGGGTTATTTGGATCGGTCGGCGCACCATGTGCAGCCCCTGCATAGCGGTCAGTACTTGCCTGTAGGCGGGTCGATAAACCACCTAATCGCTTAATGACAATCTCGATATATTGCCAGAGATTATCGGCCCGCGAATAAAACTGTGCGGGTTTTTTTGCATTCGGATCCTGCAAACGATCCATATATCGATGCAAGGCATCAATACCTTTCATATACTCGGATTCAGTCGATGGTAATGCCCAGGAATTACGCTCATAGTAAAAATAAGGTTCAGCCATCGCCAAATCAGGGTCTTCGGCAGATTGCGACTGATCCCGCGCAAAATGGTTCCGCAGCGCCGTAGTACCATCGCGCAACATAATCAACGCGCCATGCTCCCAGTTTTGGATGTTATCCAGAAATACGCCGGGAGGCGCGACATCATTGGAAATATAACCGCCGGGCTTAAACATCAGAACTTCGGCAATATGCGCCAATGTATTCGCATAAACATAGCCTACAGGCATGGCATCGGCATGCGTGGCCTCCATGCGCTTAACGGCTTCTTCCTGCACGTTAAATCGTTCAGGTTCTGAGCCCCACCAAGCCCCAAGAATAAATAAAATAATAAGAATAATGCCTGTAAAGCTGGCAAAGCCCCATAATATCCCTCTTGACTTGGCATCTTCAAGCTCTACTGAATTTTCTGACATGTCCTGGTTTTCCTACAATATTGGGTAATATAACGATCTGATACGCCTGGTTTTTAACGATACCGATGCTTGGGTTCACATCGATGTCTGAAGATTGTTCCTGATCACACATGGAATTTCAGCTTAAGCCCCCCAATGCTCCCAGACACAAGCATATAACGTTCAAATAATAGCATGATTTCATTGACAACCATAGAATCCATTTTTGTCAATGACAGACGTGGCAGGTCATTTACTTTTTTTATGCGCTCTGGGGTGGGCCTGGTC
>CAYUAE010000166.1:0-3930 GCA_964442675.1 uncultured Methylomarinum sp. | reverse complement strand
ACACCTGCATCCACTTGACCGTAAAAACGCGCCTGCAAGCGCGTTAAGCTTTCAATAAATATGGAAAATTATGTAAGTCTTGGGGGCACAATATTTAAGGCGACCATAGTCAACTGCGGCCGGTATTCCAGCGCTTTGGCTAATGGTTGCAGCTCGGTAAAACGATCCAGAAACATGCGTAACACGGGCATTCCCGAGAATACCCACTCAATAAGCCACCCTCCCCCTGATTGGCAGCGTTAAATCTTTGATAGTGTCATTATTCTTAAATTACAAGCATTATTCAGGTGTATAGTCAGTTAAATCTGGGTCGTGTTTGCCGGTGAGAGGGACAAAGCTGACACTCAAAACGGTTTGAGTTTCGATTTCTCCATCGTTTGTTTTTTCGATCACTTTCAATTCCTGATAGCCATACGGCAAACCGACCGGAATTACCAGTCTGCCACCATTTTTCAATTGTTCGATCAATGCCGGAGGAATATAAGGTGCCGCCGCTGTCACGATGACACCATCATAAGGCGCATGCTCCGGCCAGCCGAAATAGCCATCGCCCGTGCGAACCTCGACATTGTCATAACCCAGTTTACTGAGTCGGCTACGCGCTTTTTCAGCCAGGCTTTCGATGATTTCAACACTATAAACTTTTTGTACCAGCTGTGATAGAACGGCGGCCTGATAACCTGATCCGGTTCCTATTTCCAATATACGATCAGTCGGCCGGGTCTTCAGTAAATCAGTCATCAGAGCGACAATATAAGGCTGAGAAATAGTTTGCCCCGCACCGATAGGGATCGGACCATTCTCATAGGCAAGATAAGTCAGGTCTTCAGGAACAAATGCATGCCTTGGAACCTGTCCCATTGCCGCGATGACTCGGGGATCTAAAGCCTCTTTACCGGTAAGGTGACGCGTCAATCTGGTCTCCTGTTCAATATCTTTAATCATGCGCTGCAATGCATTCATATGCTATTCTCCATCGTTAACAACCTATATAAACTGAAGCCTTAAATAGTTCACCGGTATCTTCGACACATTTTAACTTGAATTCCCGCATAATTACTGGTATTTAACCATTCATTGCTTTACTGATGCCTACAAGAAAATTGCCGGTTAATATGAGAGCGTGATTTCAATTATTTAAAAAGGGGCGAAACAATGAAAGCAATGGTTTTGAAAAAGATATGCAGTCTTCAAGAAAACTCAAATCCGCTGGAACTGACAGAGATTGATATTCCGGTTCCTGCTGCAGATGAAATTTTATTAAAAGTCTCAGCCTGCGGCGTCTGCCATACCGAGTTAGATGAAATCGAGGGGCGAACGCCGCCGCCACATTTACCGATAATTCCAGGACACCAGGTGATTGGACGGGTTGAAGCGATTGGCCATAATGTACGTTCTTTTAAAGCAGGTGACCGGGTTGGCGTTGCCTGGATTTATTCGGCGTGCGGAAGCTGTAAATTCTGTCTGTCCGGTCATGAAAATCTATGTGCTTCATTTCAGGCAACCGGGCGTGATGCAAATGGTGGCTACGCACAATTTATGGTTGTTGCCGCAGACTTTGCTTATCCTATTCCTGAGTTTTTCTCCGATGAAGAAGCGGCGCCTTTATTGTGTGCTGGCGCTATCGGCTACCGGTCCTTACATTTAACCGGCTTGCAGGATGGGCAGCGTCTTGGTCTTACCGGCTTTGGCGCATCAGGACATATCGTTTTAAAAATGGCCAGATATCTCTACCCGAACTCTGAAATTTATGTTTTCGCCCGTAATCAAAAAGAACGCGCATTTGCTCTGGAGCTGGGTGCTGTCTGGAGTGGCAAAACGACAGACCGGGCGCCGAACAAGCTGGACTGTATTATTGACACTACGCCCGTATGGCCACCCATTGTTGAGGCATTAGCCAATCTGGAGCCCGGTGGCCGATTGGTAATCAATGCCATTCGCAAGGAAGGCAGCAAAAACAGCTTGCTGGAACTGGATTATCCGCTGCATCTTTGGCAAGAGAAAGAAATTAAGAGTGTCGCAAACATTACTCGAAGTGACGTCAGCGAATTTCTGGCGCTTGCCGCTGAAATGAAGCTCAAACCCGAAATTCAGATATTCTCACTGGAACAGGCTAATACCGCATTACTGGAATTAAAGACCGGAAAAATCCGCGGCGCCAAGGTCTTAAAAATAGATTGAAAATAAACCTGAAGCACCGATCAACATCGCTGACACAGGAAGTTGAACTATCGGTAATGAACTAAAACTGTTGGAGTGCTGAAAGATAGTTCAACAAAAATTGTCAGCTGTCCTGTTTAATCATTTCTTCCACTGTTGCATAGACACATTCACTCAACGCCTTTACATCGTAACCGCCTTCAAGAAAGAATAGTGTCGGCAGCGCATCGGCGGCATCTAATATCGCCCGAACAATCGCGCGAACACCTTCGGTTGTCACCTCCAACTGAGCTAAAGGATCGGCTTCATGGAGGTCGTAACCGGCGGAGACAAGAATAATATCGGGGCCAAAATCGGCCAGAATATGAGGTAGTTTTTCGCTGTACACAGGAATCAATTCGGCATCACCATTGCCGGGTGGAAAGGGAAAATTGAATATTGTCCCCTTACCTTCGCCGCGACCACATTCATCCGACGAGCCCGTTCCCGGGTAGGCAGGATACTGATGCGTCGAAAGGTAAAGCACCGAACCGTCATCATAAAAAATGTCCTGCGTACCATTGCCATGATGAACATCGAAATCAATGATGGCTACTTTTTCATAGCCAACCGATTGAGCATAACGGGCAGCAATGGCGATATTGTTGAAAAGGCAGAAGCCCATTGACTGATTTCGTGTCGCATGATGCCCAGGCGGCCGAATGGCGCAGAAAGCTCGGTCAACCTGCCCTGCTTTTAGCGCATCTAAACCTACAATTCCAGCCCCTGCTGCTATCAATGCCGCATCCCATGAACGGCGTACGCAAATGGTATCGGCATCTAGCGGTCGTTCCATTTCACAAGCAAAACGGACTGTTTCAATATGTTTGGGCGTATGAACTTGCAGCAGTAGTTTTTCCGGGACACGATTGGGTGATAACAGCATAAGCTGAGATTTAAGGCTGGTCAGCGTTTGTTCAATCGCTCGTAGTCGTTCTGCTGTCTCTGGATGCCACTGCCCGGTATCATGCTCAAGACAAACAGAGTCGTAAAGATAGGCGACATTCTTTTTCATATCGATTGTTTTGATAAATCAATAATGACTGCTTTGCTCGTCATTCGGTGTTCAATAATCCATCCAGCTAAATCGAACCACTCGACGCCACTATCGAGAATAGCGGCATCAGCGGTAACGACGACATTGGTGCAGGCCGTAAGGCGCGCATCGACCTTGTCGGCGGTTTTCGCATGCATGGGGGCTTTTAACCGTTGAGCCATTTCGTTGATCAGTGTGGCAACACATCCACTGTTGGAAACCGGGCGATCGAAATACCATGTAGCCTCTTCCACGCTAAGCGCCTTAATGGCCTTAGCTGCTAATGTTAGCGCTTCTTCGGTTTCTATACGAAAAGTGTAATTACCATGAACATTGGCGATGTCGCGATAGCAGCCGTCGACGGCACGAATCAGTATGCCGCCGCCTAACGCAGTTTCAAGCGTGATGAGCACGTTAAAGCCATCGATGCAGAATTTGCGCCCCTGCAGATCTTCAGGCCTTATGGGTAACCTGCGCGACTCGCACTCCCAGGCGGCATGAATAAGAGCAAGGCGCTCGCGTGCCATTAGTTGATAGTGGTTTCCAACCAGTTCTGCAGCAGCTTTTTGCGCATAACCGCGACGCAGCAAATAAGTCAGATCATCTACCGCTTGGCGAAGTTTTTCGAGTCGCCCGGCTTCGAAAAATATTTTATCTTCGGGAGCCAAACCGCGATGTTTAAGCACTTGTCATCC
>CAYUAE010000165.1:0-4066 GCA_964442675.1 uncultured Methylomarinum sp. | reverse complement strand
GCTCTTCTTTCAACCAAAATGTCATCGGTTTCGCCGTTTCCTTATCTTCATCCAAGTCTTTCCAGCTGTAGGTCGTGGTCAATTCCGGATGTTTAACATAGCCGCGCTTATTCCAGAAGGCATCCAGAGGGACATAGTCTTTTGGACGGCGTGGATGATCGGCAGGTCGCTCCACACAGCAAAAACAAATGTGTTTAAAACCGCCTAAATCGTCGGCATGCGCTTCGCGTTCTTCAAAAAAACGCACCCCGATCCCCAAACCGCGATAGCGTTTATCCAGTACTGACTCCCCACAGTAAAATATTTCATCCGGATTGTAGCCATGTTCGATAAAAGGCTTTTTAACCTCATCGGTTTCATACTTCATCGGAATCGCAGTCGATGCACCGATAATATTATCGCCTGCAAACGCCAGCACAATAACGCTGTCAGGACAGTCGATATAGGTTTTCAGGTATTTTTCTTCATAAGCGTAATCGCCATCATAAAGATAAGGAAAGTCCCTGAAAACCTCGATTCGCAAGCGGGCTAAATCTGGAATATATTGTCGTAGCGACTCACCGCTCAAACGCTGAATACGAATATCTTTACTCATTTTCTATCAACCCGTGTTATAGATTAACTTCTTGAGTTTTCTCATATTTTTTACCAGATTCACAGACAGCGCGACTGGTCGGCGATTCACAATGCACATCGGTGAACTCAGCTTTTAATTCACCTTGACCTTTCGGTATAAAATAAAAGCGGAAATTTGGGTCCTGACTGATGGCAATATCGGTTTTGGCAATCAAAACCGGCTTGCCGTTGTATGTTACGGTCAATTTATCCATAAAATGGGGTTTGCGTACGAAACGCGTCACCTGATCCATCTGCATACCGGTAATATTAGGATGGCTGATCAGTAGCTGTGCTTCAGCCAGGCCATCTTTGGCTTCAGGTTTTAAACGGAATTTCATTTTTCCCAAGCGCTTCATTGCCGCGTCCAGATCGGTGCCAATCGGTGCCGAACAGCCGCCACTGGCCTTGACGAATTTTTTTGTCATCAGCATGTCGCCATTATTCATCTCGGCAATGGCCCGCACATAACTATAGGTATTCACCCGTATCCGCATGGCCAGATCAGCCTTGCCGGTTTCCGGAAAAAAAGTGAATTCACCGACAAATGGATACGGATTTTTATCGACAAAGACCCACATCTTTTTGATATACCGCTCAGGCGTTTGCGGTATTTTGCTGATGATTTTTACCGGAACCAGCGCCGGATCTTCCGCCCGATACGGGGCTTCGATGGCCAGCAAGTCCGATTCTTTAATCACTTTATCGGCAAAATACTGTGGTTTGATTTCATTTTGCCAGCGCGATTCATCTTGTGCCGCCAGACTGACAAACGGCAATAACAATAAAACAACAAAGGTGGATAGCGTTTTCATTATGGCTCCTTGTTTAGAACGTTTAAAAGTCACTCTTCTTCCCATTCCAGCTCAGCAAATGCCGACATGACATTACGCTGATGATAGGCATCGAATAATTGCCAATACGGTTTTTCTGACAAACCGACGGTTTTGACCGCATCTTCAAGATACTTGCCTTGTTTTATTTGTTCCCGGATTTCGGTCAACAGTATTTGCAAATAACGTTTTTCCGCTTGTATCGCCTGCGGCCAGTCGGTTGCCAGCGGACCGTGTCCCGGCACGACAAGCTGATAAGTCTGTTTTTCCAGTTTACTGATTTCATTCAACCAGCCTTTTAAACTGCCATCTAAGGTCGGAATATGGTCGATAAACAGTAAATCGGCCAGCCAGGCGGTATTGGTTTTTTCATCCCATACGGATAAATCATTATCCGTATGGGCCGTAGGATGCGCGGTTAACAGCAAATACCTTTGTCCTAAATCGATACGCATCTGTTTATGGATATTAAAATCGGGTGGAACAATATCTTCAGCGCTTAATTCGACATCCCACTGCGCTTTAGCCCGGTCGATATCAAACGGCGCGCGTGCCGCCATGGCCCGGGCCAGTCTGTAATGGCCAATGAATTTAACACCTGGCTGTTTAAATATTCGATTACCATAAATATGATCAGGGTGAACATGTGTATTGATGACATAACATACCGGTTTATCAGTCGTGTTCTCGATCGCTTTTTTCAAGGCCTGGCCTTGTTGCGGGCTGCCACCGGTGTCGATGACGGCAACACAACGCTGTCCGACAATAAAACCTATATTGGCGATATGGTCGTGATTATGAGGATTGGGGAATTCCTGCCTGGCAAAATGCACAAAAATACCCGGCGCCACCTCTGTCACCGGTAGAGCAGGTTGCGCCAGCAATATGGCAGGCCATAATAAAAACAGTATAAAAAATCTCATCTTATTTCTCATCACAACATAAGGCCAAAAAGGCTTTGGCAACCCGGGATTGCATCACCTGATCCGGGCGAATGATATTCAATTCCCATAAAATACCTTGCTCAGAGCCTAGACGTCTGGCGACCAGTCCTTCCAGTTTATGCGCCAAGGCCTGAGCCGAAGCAAAACCGATACCAAGCCCGGCCCGTACAGATTCCATCACCGCCGTCACCCCCATCACCTCAATGCTGACCGGTGCGTTGATGTCAGCTTGTCGCAAAGCATCTTCAACCGCCTGCCTGGCACCGGAGCCCGGCTCACGCCAGATAATCGGGTATTCAGCAAATACGTCCAAGGGGACAATGTCGGCATACCGCTCGGCAAGCGCATGCCGTTCCGGTAATATCAAAACAATTTCATCAGTTTTCCATTTTACAAGCTGATAATTTATTGGCAAATCACAGGTTTCGACCGGCCCTTCAACAAACCCCAGATCATAGTCATACATTTTATCCAGAATTTCCCGGGTATCACCGGTTTCCATGCTGACATGAACACCTTTGTACCGGGTTTGCATCTGCACCAGATATTTCGGCAAAAAATAACTGGTCATGGTCATAGTGGCGCCAATACGCAAATTGCCGGTATTGACCTGTTTCAAACAGCGAATATATTCTTTGGCCTGTTTGAAATCCTGCTGCATTTTTTCGGCATACTCGAGCAAGCCCTGCCCTGCTGGCGTTAATTCCAATTTATGGCCACGCCGTTCATACAAGGCTTCGCCAACTGCGGCCTGCAATAATTTCAACTGACCTGAAACTGCCGGTTGACCTAAATTCAAATAGTTCGCGGCTTTGGTAATGCTTTGCAAGCGTGCAACAATAGCAAAGGTCAACAAATGAGTTGGATTCATGCAGAATTCCTGATATTTTTACTCTGAAATAGTTTCAGTTTTATCATCAAATCTGATGATAAACCAACAAATAATGATTTGAAATATATATTACAATTCGCTAAAGTGGTCAATTGCTAATCGTTGGCAAAGCTTATAACCTGGAGGAGATACGTGTGGCGGTCATAAAAATATCACCAGAACAGATAAAAACCAAAAAACGTCGTGGCCCTAAAGGCCATGCAGTCGATTTATCTGCTCTGGAGGATGTCAGGAACTTACTCGGCGAGGAGTCACGGCAACGGGATTTGTTAATCGAACATTTACACAAAATCCAGGATCATTATCACCACATTTCAGCCAGGCATTTAGTCGCGCTGGCTCATGAAATGAATCTTTCGCCTGCTGAAGTCTACGAAGTGGCCTCGTTTTATCATCATTTCGATGTTGTTCCAGAAGGTCAAGCCGCCCCACCAGAGCTCACCGTACGTGTCTGTGAATCATTAAGTTGCAGCATGGCGGGCGCCGAAGACCTGATCCAATCACTTGAGGATGGTCTCGATGGGAAAGTACGGGTGCAGCGCGTACCCTGTGTCGGTCGCTGTCAACATGCACCGGTCGCAGTCGTCGGACAAAATCCAGTCGATCAGGCCACCTGCGACAGCGTTATTGAAACGGTACAAAAAAAGGCCGTGACAGCACCCGTCAGCGATTATATCAGTATCGAGCAATACAAGGCCGATCAGGGAAAACAAACCCTGAAGAAACTGATGTAAGGCCAAACCAACGAAGAAACCATTACCAAAAAAACCAAACCCACAAAA
>CAYUAE010000164.1:0-4075 GCA_964442675.1 uncultured Methylomarinum sp. | reverse complement strand
GCCGGGTAGTCGCGCTGCAAGGGGCGACGACTCAGGATAAAGCGTTTTATCAGGACTTTATCCGGCAGTGGCGGCTGTGACAGCGTGGAAACGACTTATCGAAAAAGCGTCGATAGGCAGGTCGGTTTTTCCTGTGTCAATCAGCTCAGCTATGATTTTTCCGATGATGGGCGAGAGCTGAAAGCCATGCGCAGAAAAACCGAAGGCATGGTAAACCGAATCAAACTGCTGCGAGCGGCCGATAACCGGCAGGTTGTCCGGGGTAAAGCCTTCGATGCCGGCCCAGGCGCGAACAATACGTGTATTTTTAAGTTGCGGGAAAAAGTCCAAGACAGTGTTGGCGCTTTTTGCCATTTGCGGCCAGTTTATTTCTGTGTGTTCCGTGTCGAAGTCTAGTTTCGCAACCAACGCGCCGCCAATAATGACGGTGCCATTTTGCATTTGTTTGAATGAAAGCTTGCGACTGGCAGCGCCGATTACCGGGTCGATAAAATGTGGCAGGCGCTCTGTGACCATTAGCATCAATGCTTTTGCTGTAAGTGGAACGGCTTCTTCAAATTGCGCGGCCAGTTGATTGGCCCAGGCACCGGCGCAATTGACCAGGATCGGGCTGGAAAAGCGCCCCTGTGATGTGCGTATTTCCCAAGTATTGTCAATTTGTCGCACCTGATAGACTTTTGTGCGGGATAAAAATTTAGCCCCAAATGATTCGGCCTTGTGGCGAAAGGCTGTGAGCGCATGATAGGGCCGGCCGTAACCATCGGTTTTGCAGAGCAAGGCGCCGACACAGTGCGGTGCCAGGGCTGGAACGCGCTGATAAAGTTCTTTTTTGCCAATCAGTTCTTCATGTCGATAGCCGAGGCTTTGCACCAGTGCGGCGCGTTGTTCGAGTTTTTCCATATCGGCTGTGTTTTCTGCCACCCGCATACCGCCTGGAAAACGGGCGTCACAATCGGAGTCGGCCCATGTTTCAACGCTATGCCACATCTGTGTTGCGGCTACAGACAGTGGAATTTCAGCCGGATCGCGATTGAGTAAGCGTAAACCGCCGGCATTGGCCCCGGAGGCATGACGTCCGGGGCTGTCCTTATCGACCACGATGCAACGGTAACCGCGTAGGCCCAGTTGTAATGCGGTGGATGTGCCGACCAGGCCTGCGCCGACGATTAAAACATCTGCATCCATGAGTTATTCCTCGTAATCCAGTCCGGAAAGTTGTTGTAAGGTTAATGGCGTAACGGGGGGGCGGCCGCGAAAAATACCGGCATCAGCAATGTGGCAACCGGTTTCAGTTGCAACGATATGGGCGACGCTCAGGCTGCATTGCCGCCCTTGACATGGTCCCATACCGCAGCGGGTGAAGTATTTTACCTGATTGCTGTCATCGTGGCCTTGAGCGATGGCGTGTCGAATCTGGCCGGCGCTGATTTCCTCACAGCGGCAGACTAGCGTGTCGTCCGCAGGATTCAGCCAGGATTCCGGAATGCGAAAATAACGCTCAAGAAAAGGCCGGATGGCGCGGTCTGTCCGTAGGCGTTTTAAATCCTGTTTCGCCAGTCGGTCACGTTGATGATGAGAAATTTTTCCGGCCTTGAAGAGGCAAGCCAGCGCCGATAATCGACCGGCATATTCGGCAGATTTTGCGCCATAAACACCCGAACTGTCACCGGCGATGAAAATGCCGTCAAGGCTGCTGTGTCCCCAGTTATCCGTGACAGGTTGCCAGCATTGCTGGCTGTCGTTCCAGCGATGCTGACAACTGGCCGCTTGTGTCAACCAGATATGGGGAATGACGCCAAAATGCGTTAACAGCAAGTCGGTTTCAATGCGATAGGTTTTGCCGTTTTTTTGATAGCTTACCGCTTCAATATGATCGTGACCTGTGGCCTGAATGTGTTGCACCGTTTTTATTGTAGGTACACCCGCCTGTTTTAACGCCTGTTGCAGGATCAGGCCTTTTTGCAGGTAAGCATAGGCGAGCAGGGCTTTGGGCAATAATGGCAGTGCATTGATGATATTGCTAAATGGTGTGGTATCGAGAATGGCGGCGATGTTGACACCGAGGCGGCTGTATTGCCAGGCCAGTAATAATAACAGTGGGCCGGAGCCTGCAATCACAACCGGCTGGTCAGGGACGACTTGTGCTGTTTTTAATAAAATCTGGGCGGCGCCGGCCTGCATGACACCCGGTAAGGTCCAGCCAGGAAAAGGAACAGGGCGTTCCATGGCGCCGGTTGCAATTAAAATGTTATCGGCCGTGATAATTCGGCTTTGATTGTTGTGGGTCAAGCCAATTTCTCGCGCTGCATTGAGCGACCAGACACGCGTTTTTGGAAAATAGGCGGCGCCGGATTGTCGAAATGCCTCTGCCAGACGACGGCCATAGCGGTAGTCAGGGCCTAACAGTTGGGCTGTTTTTTCGGGGATATGTTCGATATTGCGATAAATCTGGCCACCCGGGGTCGGTTGTTCATCGAGTACGGCGCATTCCAGACCTTGTTCTGTGGCCAGTGTTGCGGCTGCAAGTCCCGCAGGTCCTGCACCAATAATAACCAGTGGATAATGTTCATTCACCCGTGAGTTCTCCTGTGCCGGGCAAGCAGCCGGTTTTGTCCTGAATTTCTATGTGCATACCGTCTTTGACATAAGTGGTGCAGGCGCGTTGATTAGGTGTACCGTCAATCACCATCAAACAGTCGTAGCACACGCCCATGAGGCAAAATGGTGCACGTTTAGCACCAGATACCGGTGTACTGCGGGTGTAGCGGAGATTTTGACCGAGCACGGCCGCGGCAACGGAAATGCCGCTTTGTACGCGGACTGACTGGCCATTGATGAAAATCTCGGTGAGCGTGTCAGCGGTTGGCGTTAACGGTTTAAACATAATCAAAGCCTGATTTTACTGAGGATGTGTTCGTGTTCAAAGACCATTGATTCCTGTAGTTTTAATTCCTGCCCAATATGAGCCGTTTTAGCACGCTGATACATGGCATGTGCCAGCGCAATATCGACATAGGCCAGGCCCACGGCATTGAAATAGATGCGTTCAGTATCCGAGGTGCGACCGGGTTTATGGCCGGAGACTAGTTCATGTAAATCGGCATGAATATCATTATGTGACAGCAGCCCTTCCTTGAACATGCGGCTCAAGGTCTGAGTGCGATGGGTCACGGTGTCCCAATCGTCACAGACAATTTTGTCGCATTGCAGGGCGACCTCATATTCATCTTCCCAGCCGCCAATATGGCTGTAAAAAGCGCCGGGCTTCATCCATTCGGCTTTCAATAAAGGGGCCTGGGCGCTGGTCGCGGTGACTAAAATATCTGCCCCGTTCATGGCTTCTTTGGCTGAGGTATGGCAGGCAATAAATTCTATGTCCGGCAGAATGGGGGATAATTCATTGATAAAAATTTCTTCTTCAATCGCGGTTTTGGCCGAGACACGACATTGTTTTAAGCTGGGACGTACGACTTTCATTGCTAGAAGATGCATTTTTGCCTGTTCGCCCGCGCCGATAAAGCCAATGCTGTGACTGTCTTTTTTGGCCAAGTGTTTGGCGGCGATTGCACCCATGGCTGCAACTCGCATATTGGACGCAAGAGTGCCTTCCATCACGGCGACAGGGAAGCCCTTTTCAATTTCTGATAGGACAAACAAGGCCGATAAGTTCTGCATATCATATTTTTGCGGATTACGCGGAAAAACAGAGACCCACTTCATGCCGCATATTTTTTCATCCAGTAATGTGGCGGGCAGGCAGTTGATGCGATCCTGACTGACCGGGTCAAAAATCTGTACAATTTTTTCAGGAAACAGAATGCGATGGTCTTCGAAGGCGAGCATGGTTTTTTCGGCGACTTCGATAGCCATTCTGAGGTCAAAGCAGCCGGCATCGAGCAAGTCTTCCTGAGATAAATAGGTAAAACTGAGTTTGTGAGGACGAGAAGGTAAGGGGTTGTTCATATGAATTAAATCGCGACGTAAGGGTTGTTTTTCATTTCCTGGCCAAAGGTTGACATCGGGCCATGTCCTGGAATGAAGGCAATATCCGGACCGAGCGGAAACAGTTTTTGCT
>CAYUAE010000163.1:0-4107 GCA_964442675.1 uncultured Methylomarinum sp. | reverse complement strand
ACGCTCCTGCGTAGGAAGCTGGCTGGCCGGACGCTCTGCGTCAACTAAAATGTGAAATGCAAATAGACCTACCTGTAATTACCGAGAGTAGCAGCGCAACTTAACGCTGCCAACAACAGAAAGGCAAAATTAACGCACCCCATAATCCAGCAACAAGCCGATAAAAACCGCCATACCAAACCAGTTGCTGTTTAAAAAGGCTTTAAAGCAATCAGCCTTGTTGCGGTGAAAAATCAATTTTTGCTGATACACCGACAAAACAGCGGCAACGCCGACACCGGCATAATAAAATCCGCCCAAACGCTCGATTTGCCCAACCCAAATCAACAGTCCTAAGATAATAATCTGCAATACGGCCATGATTTCGCGCTCATACGGACTAAATAAAATGGCGGTGGATTTCACTCCGATTTTCAAATCATCATCTTTATCGACCATGGCATACATGGTGTCATACACCAGGGCCCACAGCATCACCGCAAGATACAACAGCCAGGCAACCGGTGGAATAGTGTTGGTTTGTGCTGCAAACGCCATCGGCACGGCAAACCCGAAGGCAATCCCCAGATAGGCTTGCGGCAAATGCGTGTAGCGTTTCATGAAAGGATAGCTGGCGGCCAGAAATGCGGCGATAAAAGACAACAGAATGGTTTTGATATTCAGCAACAAAACCAACCCGAACGCTATCAGGCATAACACCACAAAAACAACCAGGGCTTCTTTAGGGCTGACTTTTCCTGCCGCAATCGGCCGTTGTTTGGTGCGCTCGACATAGGGATCAAAGTCACGATCGGCATAATCATTGATAACACAGCCTGCCGCCCGCATCAGCACGACACCGGCACAAATCACCACAAACACCAGCAGATTCGGCTGGCCATGACTGGCAATCCACAAGGCCCACAGCGCCGGCCACAGCAAAATCAAAATCCCGATCGGTTTGTCGAAACGACACAACAACCAATATTGCCAAAGCCTGTCTTTTATAGTGTCCACATTCATCATTATCCTGTTATCTCGTCTTATAACGGCCACATAGGGTAGGTTCTGCACGATTAAATCCGTACATCTTTAAAAAAAACATTATAATCGCACTTTTTAGCTATCGAATCACATCATGACTGTAAAAATTTATCATAACCCGCGTTGCAGCAAGTCACGCGAAACGCTGAAGTTATTACAGGCACAAGGCATCGAGCCTGAAATTATCGAATACCTGAAAACCCCGCCTTCCGCCGAGGAACTGGCTGATATTCTGGATAAACTGGGCCTGGATGACCCGCGCGAGCTGATGCGCAAAAAAGAAAAGGAATACAAAGAAAACAACTTAGGCGATGCCTCGCTCAGCCGCGAACAGCTGATTGCCGCCATGGTCGAGTTTCCACGCCTGATCGAGCGCCCGATTGTCCTGGCTAATAATAAAGCAGCCATTGGCCGCCCACCGGAAAATGTACTGGCGATTTTGTCATGACAAGCATTCTGGTGCTTTATTACAGCCGCAATGGCAGTACCGAAAAGATGGCCCAACACATTGCCCGTGGCGTAGAAATGACGCCCGGCTGTGAAGCCAAACTGCGTACTGTCCCGGAAATCTCCACGGTGTGCGAAAAAACCGCCGATACCATCCCCGAACGCGGCGCACCTTATGCCACGCTGGAAGATTTACGCCAATGCGACGGTTTGGCGCTGGGCAGCCCGACGCATTTCGGCAACATGGCCAGCCCATTGAAATATTTTATCGACAGCACCACCGGCCTGTGGTTTTCGGCCGACCTGTCCGGCAAGCCGGCAGCCGTTTTCACCTCCACCAGCAGCATGCACGGTGGCCAGGAAAGCACCTTGCTGTCGATGATTTATCCACTGCTGCATCATGGCATGCTGATTGTCGGTATTCCACCGGATGAACCCGCCCTGCAACAAACCCGTAGCGGCGGCACACCTTATGGTGCCAGTCATCTGGCGAATGACACGCAAGCCTTGAGCGATCACGAAAAAACACTGTGTCACGCTCTCGGCAAACGACTGGCGCAAACCGCTTCTCGCTTATCATGAATCGAAAATTTTTATTGTCGCTCGCCATTGCCAGTTTTTTTGGCCTGTTTTTCTTGCTGATGGCCTGGAATACCGTGCTGGCCCCTTCCACGCGCTTTCCGGTCGCCCTAAGCTTACTGGTCAGCATCACGCCGTTGCTGCTTCCCTTTCGCGGCTTGCTCGATGGACGCTTAAAAAGCTGCACCTGGCTTAGCTACCTCAGCCTGTTCTATTTTATCCATGGCGTTATCGAAGCCTACGCCAATCCGCTTGAACGCCACCTGGGGCTGGCCGAAGTCGTTTTCAGCCTGCTCTTGTGTTTCAGCGCCGGATTTTATGTGTACACCGCACCTAAAAACTAAACATGGCCGTCCAACTTCCGCTGCAATTTGATCTTCAAAGCGAAAACAACTTCGACAGCTTTTTTCCGGCCAGCAATCAGGAATTATTGGAACATTTGCAGCGTTTTATCCACGATAAACAGGAATTACAGCTTTATCTATGGGGCGAAACCGGCCTGGGTAAAACCCATTTATTACAAGCCTGCTGCCAACAGGCGCAACAGATCGGCCGCCAGGCATTCTATTTAAACTTAACCGATGCCAATCCCGAAATTCTGGAAGGCCTGGACGCCATCGAACTGATCTGTCTGGATAATGTCGATCAGATTGCCGGAAACGCCGACTGGGAACACGCCCTGTTCAATTTCTATAACCGCCTGCGTGAACGTGAACACCAGTTACTGCTCACAGCCAGCTGTCCGCCGCGCTATCTGCCCTTCATGCTGCATGACCTGAAAACCCGTATGAGCTGGGGGCTGACCCTGAAGCTGAAAGCGCTGTCGGATGCTGAAATGATCGCCGCATTCCGGCTGAAAGCCCAGTCGATGGGCATTGAAGTCCCCGACCGGGTGGCCCGCTTTTTACAACAACATTATCAACGCAATCTGCCCGGTTTATGGCAATTATTGGATAAAATAGCGCAAACCACATTGATGGAAAAACGCAAACTTTCCGTCGCCATGATTAAACGCATCATTGACCAAAATGGCCCAGACTAAACGCATTCTCATCGTCGGTGCAGGCGCGATAGGCGCATTTTACGGCGCCCTGCTGGCCAAATCCGGCTGCGATGTCGCCGTTGTCTGCCGCTCGGATTACCCCATCGTCAAACAGCAAGGTTATCAAATCGACAGCCATCTGTTAGGGCGCTGGCGCTTTATGCCAAGCCAGGTTGTCACCCAAGCCGCCGATTATCAAGGTGTTGCCGATTATGTCATCCTGTGCAGCAAAATCACGCCGGACAGCGACCGCGTGGCTTTGATTCGCGATGCCATATCGCCTGACACCGCAATTGTTTTTATCCAGAACGGCGTCGAAATCGAACAGGAACTGAGCGACGCCTTTCCCGATAACGACGTCATCAGCGGCCTGGCTTTTATCTGCTGCAACCGCCTGACCCCCGCCACCATCACCCACCTGGCCTACGGCAGATTAACGCTGGGCAATGTACCGCGCGGCGTCTCTGCAAAAACACAAACCCTGATCGATTTATTTCAACAAAGCGGCATCGAATGCATCGGTATGGACGACATCATCACCGGCCGCTGGATAAAATGCATCTGGAATGCCCCTTTCAACCCCCTGTCGGTACTTTCCGGCGGCCTGGCCACGCTCGACATCCTGACCACCCAGGAAGCCTTTATCCGCCGCATCATGCAGGAAGTTTCTGACATTGCCGCCGCCTGCGGCCACCCGCTACCGGCTGATATTATCGACAACAATATCGAAAGCACCTACAAAATGCCGCCATACAAGACCAGCAT
Source organism: uncultured Methylomarinum sp. (assembly GCA_964442675.1). GTDB lineage: Bacteria > Pseudomonadota > Gammaproteobacteria > Methylococcales > Methylomonadaceae > Methylomarinum. The sequence continues at coordinate 251 of CAYUAE010000163.1, read as the reverse complement.
GCTGCTGGATTTTGAAAACGGTCGCCCGCTGGAAACGGAAGCCATACTCGGCAATGCCGTACGTGCCAGCATCCGCCAGCAGCTTGACAGCCCCAACCTCAACGCTTTATATGCGTTAATGCAATTGCGTCAATTAGCGCAAAAAAACACAGACTCACCATAACACATTGATTTACATAAAAAACACCCCGTAGGACAGGTTGATCGACAGCGAAACTCATCAAACGAACAGCGATTGCTTCTGAAATAAC
>CAYUAE010000162.1:0-4121 GCA_964442675.1 uncultured Methylomarinum sp. | reverse complement strand
AAAATCTCAAAAAAGCATTGGACCGCTATCATCACCTACCGTGATGAAAATATTCGTATTATCTCTGTACGTCGCTCACGTATAGAAGAGGTGGCACTATATGAAAGCTAAAACATTAGACAAAAAATTTGATGACAACGAGGATATTCTAGGCAACCTTGATCTGTCAAAAGCCAAGCGCCTTGGTGTTACCAGGCAATCTATTATTAAAGTCTGGCTTGCAGAGCGTCTGGAAAAAATTGCTTCTAACAATTAGAAAGTATCGTCACGAGTTTTTGTCTAAAATTCGTGACGATACTTTCTAGGATTTTTCCAGCTGTTTTTCGACGTCCAAAATCTGTAACGTCGTTTTTATGACGGTGTCAGGGTTGAGACTGATGGAGTCTATTCCTGATTGCACCAGAAACTCTGCCATTTCTGGATAGTCAGAAGGGGCCTGGCCGCATAAGCCGGAATGCTTTTGATTGCGTTTGGCGCCGTCAATGGCCATTTTGATCATCATTTTGACGCCGGGGTCGCGTTCATCGAAATCAAAGGCGACCATTTCAGAGTCTCTGTCAACGCCGAGTGTCAGCTGGGTCAGGTCGTTGGAACCTATGGAGAAGCCATCAAACAATTGGGCAAAGGCATCAATCTGGATGACGTTATTGGGTATTTCGCACATCACATAGATTTTCAGGTTGTTTTCGCCTTGTTTCAAACCCAGCTCGGCCATTTTATCGATAACCCGCCGGGCTTCGTCGAGACGGCGGCAAAAGGGAATCATTAAAATGACATTTTCTAATCCCATCTCGTCCCGTACTCGCTTCATGGCGGCGCATTCCAAGGCAAAGCCTTGTTCGTAAGCCGGATGGGTGTAGCGGGCGGCGCCGCGAAAACCGATCATGGGGTTGGCTTCCTGAGGCTCGAAATCACGGCCGCCGACCAGGGCGGCATATTCATTACTTTTAAAGTCAGACATTCGCACCACAACAGGTTTGGGGTAAAATGCCGCCGCGATGGTGCCGACGCCTTCGGACAGGCGTTGAATAAAGTAATCGGCGCCGCTGTCATAATATCGGATCAGCGCTTGAATACGTTGTCTGTCTTGCGGATGGGTGACTTTTTCGGGCTGCAACAAGGCCAAAGGGTGGGCTTTGATGTATTCATTGATGATAAATTCCATCCGCGCCAGGCCGACGCCGTCATTGGGCAGAAAGCTGGTTTTAAAGGCGACTTCCGGATTGCCTAGATTCAGCATGATTCGGGTTTTGGGGCGGGCTAAGTTGTTTAAATCGGTTTTGATGACTTCAAAAGGCACTTCGCCACGGTAAACCTTTCCGGTGTCGCCCTCGGCGCAGGATATGGTGATGGTTTCGCCCGGCGCGATCGCTTCGGTGGCATGGTCACAGCCGACGACCGCAGGGATGCCCAGTTCACGCGCGACAATGGCGGCATGACAGGTTCTGCCGCCGCGATTGGTGACGATGGCGGCGGCGATACTCATAATCGGTTCCCAGTCCGGCGTTGTGGTGTCGGCGACCAGGATTTCACCGGCTTTAAATTCGGATAACTGTGTCGTATCGGAAATAATATGCGCGTTGCCGGTGGCAATTTTAGTGCCTACCGCATGGCCGCTGATAATGATTTCGCCCGGCTGTTTCAGTCGATATTCTTCTAAAACGGTTCCTTGTTTCTGTGAATTGACTGTTTCGGGTCTGGCCTGCACCATGTACAGTTCGCCATCGATGCCGTCTTTGGCCCATTCCATGTCCATGGGTTTGTCGTGTCCGGCTTGCTGGCTGTATAAGGTTTCCACCTTGATGGCATAGTCGGCAAGTTTCAGCACATCCTCATCCGATAAACAAAAACGGCTGCGTTCTTCGTTTGATGTTGGAATATTCGTGGTGGCTTCACGGGTATTGCCTTCCTGGTACACCATTTTTATTTTTTTGGAGCCCAGAACTCTTCGCAGTACGCAGCGAAAACCTTGTTTGAAGGTCGGTTTGTGGACATAAAATTCATCCGGTTCGACCGCGCCTTGCACCACATTCTCGCCCAGCCCATAAGCTGCGGTGATAAAAACAACATCGCGAAAACCTGATTCGGTGTCCAGCGAAAACATGACGCCACTGCTTGCAATATCAGAACGCACCATTTTCATGACGCCGATGGATAGAGCGATGCTGAAATGGTCGAAGCCCTGGTCGATACGGTAATGGATGGCGCGATCGGTAAACAGGCTGGCGAAACAGCGCCGGCAGGCTTCTAGCAACACATCATCACCATGGATATTCAGATAGGTGTCTTGTTGTCCGGCAAAGCTCGCCGTGGGCAGATCTTCGGCTGTTGCGGAGCTGCGAACAGCCAGGCTCAGTTGCTCGCCGTATTGCGATTTCAGGCGATGGTAAGCATCAATAATCTCGGTCTGTAAGTCATCCGGCAGGCCGGCAGAATAAACAATATCACGTGCCCGTTTTCCGGCATAGGCTAACTGTTTGACATCGGCAGGGTCTAAATCGTCCAGTAATTGATGTAATTCATCCCAGGCTTTAGCATTATCGAGGACATAACGATAGGCTTCAGCAGTGATGGCGAAGCCATTCGGGACCTTTACGCCTTGTGGCATGAGCTGTTGATACATTTCACCTAATGATGCATTTTTGCCACCAACAAGAGGAATATCGTCAATACCGATTTCTTCAAAAAAGCGGATATATTTGTAGTTCATGGCGCGCCTCTCGATTCAACTAAAACAGTGTGAAAGTGTGTTTATCGTGACTTGCAATATGGCGCTAAGGCAATGTTTTGTCAATAAGGATGTGCTCAGATAAGCTTATGCGCTAAGGAAAATATAGGCAAAAGAAGTCAGCGCCAATAAAACCAGGCAGATGACGGCAACTGTTACAGCCTGATTGCGGGCAAATAACACGGCGTAAAAGGCTTTGAGAAGGTTGTTACTGGCCGTGGCGATGATAACCGATGCGACGATAGCATGATTATCTACCGTAAATTTTCCCGATAACAACGACAGGATAAAGGGGTCAATATCGGTAAAGCCGACAATCAGAGCCAGAAATTTCAAGCCATGATTGCCATAATGTTGTGCCACATATTCGGTCATCAAGGTGAATACGACAAACATGAAAGCAAAGGCGAGGGCGGTCGGTAATTCCAGAGGGTGTTGTGACGTATGAGAGGGGTGTTTGTACATCTCCTGATGGTTGAAAAACAACAGACCGAAGGCGATCAGGCAAGAGCCAATAATAAACAGACTGAACGGTAATAATAATTGATGGCCGATGGATTCATTCAATAAATAAACGATGATCAGCAAGCGCAAGTACATCATTGCCGTTGCAATAATCAGCGAGGCTGAGACGAGAGGCCATTCCTGTTTCATCAGCTTGGCGCGCCGGCTGATGACAACCGTGACGGCGGTACTCGAATAAAGTCCGCCTAAAATACCTGTCAGCAACAGTCCGCGCGACTTGAACAGGTAGGTCTGCGCCAAATAACTGGCATAAGACAGAGCGGAAATAATGATAACCGCCAGCCAGATTTTATAATAGGTGACCGGGATCAGTGCCGAGATTTCGCGATCAGGTAATAACGGTAAAATAACGCCCGATAAGATCAGAAACTTGGCCAGGGTTATGATTTCGCGGTTATCAAGATTCCTGGAAAATTGATGAATGAGTGATTTTTCACTCAATACCAGAATCAGAGAAACGCTGAACAAGATCAGATACCAGGATGGAAAATTGACGATTATCGGGCCGAGCAGAAAAACTGAAAAGGTCAGGATGATTTCTAACAGGGTGAAAACATTAGCTGCGCTTTGCCGCCAATAAAAAATTGCTAACAAAAAACCCAGGATGCCGAGTCCTGCGAGGAAAAACTGTCCATTGGGATTGAGTTGATACAGTAACAGGCCAAACAGGCCTACCAATAAAAAAGTCCGGATGCTGCCGAAACTGAATTGATACTGATTGGCCTTTAAATAATTATGATATTCAAGACCAATCAGAAATGAAAAAATGGTCGTCAATAAAAATTCTGACAATGGCGTAGGAAGGGCAGGCAGCATACGTCATCACCCCCCAAATGCCTCAATCTGCCGCCGAATACCGTCCACATCC
>CAYUAE010000161.1:0-4152 GCA_964442675.1 uncultured Methylomarinum sp. | reverse complement strand
GGATGTCATTTGCAAATAATTCAACCACATAGGGATAGCCATCTTTAGCACTGGCCATGGCCTTAACAACATTGCCGGCATAGACCGGATGACTGTCGCCATAATAAGTAATATAACGTCCATTTTTATGATACGAAGTAAATGGCGCAGGTTTACCAACTTTCGGCAACCAGGTATCATCCATCGGCGTTAATCGCCGGCTATTCGTATCAGCTTCAGGCTGATAACGCTGAAAAAAATTGCCATCCATTTCAAAAACACCGGGATGTTCATTTTGATAAATGGTATTAGGTGAAGTACCGGCTGCCACATATAAACTGCGTAATGGTACGTCTATTTGCTGACCACCCACCCATTGACCATCTTCCTGGTGCATTTTTTCAAACCGAATAGCTTTCAGATGCTGATATTCATCGACCAGTGCCTGTTTCGGATTCATGCCTTCAGCCCAGGCGATGCCTTCTTCCAAAGCCTTTTCAATTTCTTCATGGTTTTGGATATAGGCCGGCGCATTTTTCATGCCCTTGCGATAAAACAACGTAACGCCGCCCCATTTATCTATCAATGCTTGAAAATCAGGTGCTTCTCCAGCCCTTTTAGCGCGTTCTCGCTCAGCACGAATCGCTTGGCCATGCGCCAGAAACTCCTCCAGAATTTTCTTTTCCTCATCATCAAATCGAGCCAACACGGTCTCTTGGCCATATTTTTCTACAAGAACTTCATATCGTTTCAAAATTTTTTCAACCTGGACTGGATAATACGCCAGCAATTCTGTTGCCGTATCCGTCGCTGTCAAACCACCACCGATCACACCAGCGGGCAAACGAACTTGCAGATTTGCCATTGAAGAAGTTTTTGCGGCACCGGTTAATTGCAGGCCCATTAAAAAATCCGAGGCTTTGCGAATACCACGAACCAGATTGTTTTTCAGGCCGATAATGGTGGGTTTACCCGCGCCTACAGCCATGGCAATATGATCAAAACCCATTTCCCAGGCATCTTCAATGGTGACAGTGCCTCCAAAACGAATACCCCCATACGCTTTGAAAGCATTACGCCGAGCCAGGGTCAGATAAATGACTTTTAGAAAATTTTTATCCCAACGCACCGTAATACCGTATTCAGCAACGCCTCCAAAACCGGCAAGAATACGTTTATCAAGGTCTTCATATAAATCATTAAAATCTCGGACAGGTACAGGAGGATTGGTTTCAGAACCCACCAGATCTTCAGGTAAAGGCTCAATTTTCAAACCATCGATCCCCACAACCCCAAAGCCTTCATTGACAAGATAATGAGCCAGGGTATAGCCTGCAGGACCAAGCCCGGCAACCAGTATGTTTTTACCATTGTAAGGCAACGCATAAGGCCGCCTTACATTCAATGGGTTCCATCGCGTTAAAAAACTATAAATTTCAAAGCCATAGGGCATGAATAAAACATCAGTTAAAACATTCGTTTCGATTTGCGGAATGTTGACAGGTTCGGTCTTTTGATAAATACACCCCCTCATACAGTCATTACATATGCGGTGGCCTGTTCCGGGACACATTGGATTGTCAATCATGATAATCGCTAATGCGCCAATATTATCCCCCCGCCTTTTGACAAGATGCATTTCAGAAATTTTTTCCTCTAAAGGGCAGCCAATAACGGGAACATTCAGTGGATTGATTTTGAATGTGCCGTCCTTTTTATTTTTCATGCCCTTTGAACAAGAATCGGTATCTCGATCATGACAATAAATACAGTGGTCAACCTCATAGAGTACTTCCCGCTGATTAAATCGTTTATCCGTCAATGCAAAGCCGTCTCGTCTTCTCCGATGCGCCTTAGGACCGACTAATGCAACAAAGCCATCGCGCGCCTCTTCTTCTGTCTCGACCAAATGTGTGAAATCAGTTTTTTCGGGTGATTTGAACAGTGTCCAGTTTTTCGTTAATGCCTGTAATTCTGTGTCGGTATTGGCAATATAGAGCCATCGTTCTAAATAATCGAGTAAGGTATTGACAAGATCTCTGTCTTCACCCCCCAAGCCGTCAGAAAAAAACTGGCTGGCTTTATCATGGCCAGCCAAGGCACCACGTAAGGAGGCCATTTTTTTTGCGATGGAATTTTCATAAAACGGGGCTTCGTTTGCACGACTAAAATGTTGTGAGAGCCGGCATAAATCTGCGCCTATTTCGCTGATTGCCAGTTCTTGATCTGATTGGTTTGAAACCAGCGATTCAGTCATCAAAGCAACGGCTTTTTTAATATTTTCGATCTTCCAGTCGGCAATATTCTCTTTTCTGAATTTTTTTGCCAGTTTAGTGACCACCTGTTGTCGGAAAAAAAATACCGTTTCAATGTCATGCCGAATAATGTCAGCCTGTTTTTGATGCGCTTGCTCGACATTGAATAATTTAGCGACAAACTGTCCAACATAAGAACCCATTTCAACCAGAATGTCAGAAATTTCTTCTGGCTTTAAATGCTTACCCTGGGTTTCCCTGTAATCCAGATAACGGGAAAAAAGCGCACTGTCATGTCGCTTGACGCTATCGTCAAAAACCTTAAGAAGCAATTCCAGTTTCTCAGGATGATATAAATCAGAATAGCTAAACCCCGGAAGACCGAGCGTTATATTAGACATGTTGTTTTCAGAATTAGTAGTCATTGTTGCCAGTTGGTGTCAAAAATTCAGCCCGCCACAAATCAAAACCGATGATACGTCAAATAACATAACCTCTTCGATTTACCATAACTTCAATTCATGCCGGCAGTTCATTTCAAAACAGTCTGTAACTATTCAGCCAAAATAATTTAAGAAACTCCATTAAATATCAGTCATTTATGAAGGAAGTGTATGTGTCATGGATGACACATACAAGCCTACATGGATGTATTTACGGCGTCTTCTGGAATAAGTGACTGATATTTAACGAAGTTGTTTAAATTATTTTGGCTGAATAGTTACACCATTTGAAAAAATAATCCGATAATGACGCTTTAATTGGTCGGGTTAATGTTGGAGAGCTTTAACCCCCCCTACCCTTTAATCAAGTCGCATTTTGGCAACCAACGCCTTGAGCGCGGCATCATCCGGCTCTTGTTCCGCCATGAAATAATGCAGTAATAAGCTGTCTTCCAGTTCCAGCAAACGACAAAAGGCCCGTTGTTCCTCTACTGTTGCCTGACTGAATTTTTGCTCCAAAAAGCGTCGAAAAATGACATCGAGTTCCAGCGTGCCACGCCGGCAATGCCAGCGCAGTCTGTTTAAATCCCTATCCACATCACTTGCGTTCGATCAGCATTTGCTTGATACCGGCAATGGCTTTGGCCGGATTTAAGCCTTTCGGACAGGTGTCGGTGCAGTTCATGATGGTATGACAACGATACAGTTTGAACGGGTCTTCCAGTTCATCGAGGCGCTCGCCGGTATTCTCGTCGCGGCTATCGGTCAACCAGCGATAGGCTTGCAACAATACGGCTGGCCCTAGATAACGCTCGCTATTCCACCAGTAACTGGGGCAGCTGGTAGAGCAACAGGCACACAAAACGCACTCATACAAGCCGTCGAGTTTAGCGCGTTCCTCCCGGCTTTGCAGACGTTCGCGATCGGCAGGCGCGGGGGTTTGCGTTTCTATCCAGGGTTTGATCGATGCATACTGGGCGTAAAAATGGCTCATATCTGGCACCAGGTCTTTGACCACCTTCATATGCGGTAGTGGAAAGATTTTAATGACGCCATCGTAATCTGAAATCGCCTTGGTGCATACCAGGGTGTTTTTACCATTGACATTCATCGCACAAGAGCCACAAACACCTTCACGACAGGAGCGACGAAAAGTCAAGGTCGGGTCGATTTCATTTTTGATTTTTAAAATCGCATCCAATACCATCGGCCCGCATTGGTCCAGGTCTACTTCATAATGATCGATGCGCGGATTTTCACCCGAATCAGGATCCCAGCGATACACTTCAAAAACTTTTACATTTTTAGCATCCGCTGCGGCGGAAAAGGTTTTACCTTCCGTCAATCTGGAATTTTTAGGCAAGGAAAATTCAACCATCAGTAAACCCTCTCTTTAGGTGGGATAACATCAACCTCATCGGTCAATGTGTAAAGATGAACCGGTCGGTAATCGATCTTGACATCGGCGCCATCTT
>CAYUAE010000160.1:0-4154 GCA_964442675.1 uncultured Methylomarinum sp. | reverse complement strand
TTTCAAGCGCTTGTAAAATAGGAAGGCATTGAATGACTTTTTACGAGGGGATCATAATTAGCAGGCAATGCAGGTACGGAAAGCAGTGATGTCCACGAGACCCCGTTCGGGCTCTGGGCATACTGGCTACCGGATATTCCGATATAACGCTTGCCATCCCAATACAATCTACCCAAAGCAAATGGCATCGCTGCATTTACCTGTGTCCAGACTGAACCGTTTGCGCTAGACCAGAATTGCGTGCCGTTTGTGGCAGAAAATGTTTTACCTGTCCATATTACATTATAACCGCCCCATGTATTTCCCCACCCCATCGGTGTCACTATTGACCAGGTCAGGCCGTTATCCAGTGACTCTACAACGCTATAATTCGAAGCGGCAACAAAGCGCCCGACACCGTAAGCCACCGAACCAAAGGCAAGAGTAGAAACCGCAGCAGGCAGCGTCGGTACGAACCAGCTGACTCCACCATCTCTGGAGACCAGCAAGCCCCTCTGCGTACCGGCAACCTTCGTTGCACCGTGGGATGCGACACCATAAATAGTATTCGCAGTTGCCGTATCAGCCACGGTTTTATAGGTGAGTCCGGCATCGATACTCTGAATCGCGATATAATCGCCCATCGCCAGAATCTTCGCCCCTCGTGCTTGCACTGCATACAAATTCATCGTTGTTGGCAATGTCGCCTTAGTCCACACACTACCATTCGTACTGCTTATCGCCACGCCTTGGTTGTATCCAATATAAAAACCACCGCCAACCACCACGAAATGACTGCCCGTCCATGTGGCAGCGTACAAGGACTGAGTTACACCGGCAACAGCCTTGGTAAACCAGGGCCCTGCAATAGTTGTGCTGCTGGCCATAGCGCCCGATCCACTCACCACCAGATACTGAGTGCCATCAAAAGCGACATCATGTAACGTAGGTACACCAGTATTATGAGCCGTCCAGGTGATACCATCGAGGCTGGAATACACAAACCCACCGGCCACCATTAAAAACTGTCTATTCAAATAACGTAAATGATTGCCCTGTGAAAGAGCATATATATTCGCACTAATGGGCTTTGCCGCAGTCCACACCTTCGCATTCGTACTGGTATAGGCATTACCCCAATAATCAACAATGACAAACCGGCCATTACCCCAGGCCGCACAATATAAAGAAGTGGTTGACGGCGAATTAGCGACACTCCAGCTAATGCCGTTGCGACTATATAATAGTTGTCCGTTGTCACCAACAACCAGGCGCAGCCCATTTCCTATCGCCACCCTTCTAAGTGGCGCTGTGCTCCCATGTACCCGTTTCCATGCTTTACCTGTCTTACTAACATAAACACCTGTATCTGCAGTAGCAATATATTGTTTGCCATCAAAGGCAACGTCCCAGAAGCTTTCATGATCCAGTCCTGTTCCGACAGTCGATCCAACCGACTGAAAATCAAATGCCATCTGCCCAACACCAGCCTGTGCCGAAACAGCAGCAGCAAGCATCCCCGCAACAAGCAATACCAATACGCCAATTTTTTTAATCATTTCATATCTCTCCACCTCATAAATTGCTCGGAACTGTCCCTGAACTGCCTCTAACCGTCAATATTTTTATATTCCTGCCAATCCTTTCATGACCGCAGCAACGTATCTCACCATAACAAAAAGACAAATATCAACCATACCCTCCATATATTATATAGCCATACTATTGACGGTCGGTATATATGTCATGTATTGGCCGTCGACTGAACCAGCGCTTTGTTTTCTGTTGAAGGGCGAACGGAATAAACCGGACTACCCAGCGCATGGCGGGGTGGTTCCGAATCAGCAATAAACGGAGCAACCATTGTTCACGCCGGTTAACACTCTCTCGGCAGCATGATTGCCCCAGTAGCGGGTCGAGATCCATTGCCTGCTTTTCTGGACAGCCAACGCGCGACCAAAAATCCGCATAAAAATGATTTTCACTCCTTTCATAGCATTTTTTCCACGCATTGCTGACATCAACAGCCTCACCAACACGGGACAGCAAGGCATCCAGTTGCGCCAGCCAATCCTCTTCCGAAGAATCCCATGCTGCCAGTGAAGTATGTGGACGGCCCGCCAATCGTTCCGGAAACGCTCCAATATCTGATGCCAGAATCGGTACCCCGCTGCGCAATGCCTCACTCAGTGTATAACTGTATGTTTCCGGCCACAGGGCAGGGAACCAGATGATATCAGCTGCAATAGCTGCTATTTTTTCATCAACATCAACATCTGCATAGGGGCCATGCTCAAGCACGCAATCCAGTGGCCGATAAGCATAACCAAGCAGGTGAAAACGCCAAAGCGGCCTTATTTTCTTTGCCAATCGGGCGACTGACTCAAGAATATCCGCCCCCTTTTCCCGACTAATTGCGCCAATCACCAGGATATCTTTGCACTGCGCATCTTCTCTGGCGACTTGCACTGGGGTCGGGTAACTCGCCTGATTGCTATCTAAGTGATATGCCACATCAACCGTCACATTGGGGAAATAGTCGCTGAACAATTTTGCTGTATATGCACATGGCGCCACTACATGGTCGCAGCGAGATAGAAAACTCAGCTGTCCTTGCCGCCATTGTTCTGCACTCACGCCGAAAGGTAAGGCGTAATGCTTCGCACACAATGCATCACGGCTCTTTTTATCTGCGCAAAACCGTCCCTTATCATCTGTAAGCGTAGGATTCGCATTGACCATATAATAATCATGCACCATATAATCCATACCACAGCCCAAATCCTCAGCCAAACCTGAAATCACGGGGTCAATACCCATGGTGTGATGAAAATAGATTCGTCCCACCCCAAGGAATCGACATACGCCCAATAGTTTATTATAGCCATCCGGTAATACGAATGAAATTTTATCTTGCGATCTCACAGACAACGCCAATTCATACTCACCCGCCTCCACACCGGGCCTGAGAACCGGGAAAAAGCCTTCTGATCCAAAATAGTCTTGCAACTCCCTTAAATGTGTTTCCACACCACCGCTTAAGCGATGCGACACCAGCAGAATCGACTTGCGCTGACTATGGTGGATCAATGCAGCATGAACCTTCATCCGGATTTCACGTAGTGGATCGGCTGCAATAAAACGCTGAACATTGGAGTGATAATCCGGATAAAGGCGATCCAGTATTTTCTGGGCTGATTCCACCCGTGCCGCCTTCTCTTCGGAAAAGCTAACTCCGCCAACATGTGCAACAAATACATCGGCAGCAATCAAATGGCGCCAGCCCTGTTGTGTGGCCCGCATACAAAAATCATTCTCTTCGCCGTAGCCACGACCGAATGTTTTCTCATCAAACATGCCGACCTGCTTCAAACATTGGCGGTTAATATACATACAGAAGCCCACAGCCGTTGGGATTTCCACACTTTTTCCGGGGTAAACAAATGAAAATGCTGCATCAATTTCCCCCACTGATGTCAGCAAAGGATTCTCATCACAAAAGTTCGGAAAACTACAAATCGTTGCGTTATTGGAAAATGGTGTCACTGATGCAACACCATCCTTGCACGCATGAGAAGCGAGCCTCTTCACCCAATCATGGGTTACAATGGTGTCACTATTCAGTAAAATCACATCACGGTCAGGGTGCAAGGACATACCCTTGTTTACTGTGCCGACAAAACCCAGGTTATGCTTGTTTTCATGCAATTCAATACAGCCTGATGCAGCCTGATCACGCATCCATGTAACCAGCGCATCGTTCGGACTACAGTCATTCACCACGGTAATATGCGCATACAGGCCAATATCACTGGCAAGCACAGACTCAATGCACTGAATAGTCTCTTCATAACCATCATAAACTGGAATAATAATATCAATGTGATTCGTCATTTTCTTTCTCTTGACCATTTCCTTAGCATTCTTCTTCCATAAAATGACTGTTCCAGCAATCTTTGCAGATCCGCCAGCTGATTATCCCGTTCTACAACCACCTGCTGCGCATGGGCATGTTCTTCGCCCAGCGATTCAAGCCGGGCCGTCAGTTCCGCCAGCTGACTATCCCGCTCGACAACCACCTGCTGCGCATGGGCATGTTCTTCGCCCAGCGATTCAAGCCGGGCCGTCAGTTCCGCCAGCTGATTATCCCGTTCGACAACCACCTGCTGCGCGTG
>CAYUAE010000159.1:0-4162 GCA_964442675.1 uncultured Methylomarinum sp. | reverse complement strand
ATAGACTGGTGAATATCTCAATTCCACGGATACGGGATTTTCGTGGAATGAGCCCTAAAAGCTTTGATGGGCGTGGAAATTATTCAATGGGTATCAAAGAACAAATCATTTTCCCTGAAATTGATTACGATAAAATTGATACACTAAGAGGTTTGGATATTTCCATTACAACAACGGCCAGAACCGATGAAGAAGGTTTGGCTTTGTTAAAGCTTTTCAAATTTCCATTTAAGAACTAAAGGGCGGAAAATGGCTAAAAAATCGATGATTGCACGTGAAAATAAACGTGCAAAATTAGTCCTCAAATATGAACAGAAAAGAAGGGCGCTGAAAGAAATTATCAGAGATCCAAATTCATCATTTGAAGACAAAGAAACAGCTCAATTACAACTTCAAAAGCTACCGCGCGATTCGAGTCGATGCAGACAGAGAAACCGTTGTAATTTAACGGGACGTCCGCATGGATATTACCGGAAATTTGGTCTTAGTCGAAATAAATTAAGAGAAGCGACAATGCGCGGTGATGTTCCGGGCTTGACAAAAGCAAGCTGGTAATGGAACAGGTTTTGGAGATATAAAATGAGTATGAGTGATCCAATTGCAGATATGCTGACCCGGATAAGAAATGGTCAGTCTGCAGGAAAGAAAAGTGTTAAATTGCCTTCGTCAAAATTAAAGGTTGCTATTGCAAAAGTATTAAAGGAAGAAGGTTACATTGCCGATTATTCGACAGAAACGAATGGTAGTCACACTCAGATGACTATCGATTTAAAATATTATGATGGCAAGCCTGTAATTGAACAGGTGAAGCGGGTAAGTCGCCCGGGTTTGCGAATTTATAAATCAAAAGATGAATTACCTAAAGTATTAGGTGGTTTAGGGATCGCTATTGTTTCTACATCAAGTGGTGTAATGACGGATCGTGCTGCACGCGCAATTGGTCATGGCGGTGAAGTTATTTGTACGGTTTGCTAAAGGGAGTTTGTCATAATGTCTAGAATAGCAAATGCACCCATAAATGTTCCATCAGGCGTTGAAATAAAAGTCGATCAAGACAATGTTGTTGTCAAAGGTAAAGGCGGCGAAATGTCTTTTAACCTCTATCAAGGCGTCAGTGTAGAAGTCGATGGAAATGTGATTCGGGTGAAATGGGATGATGCAGTAAAAAATTCCAGAGCCCAGGCAGGAACGGCCAGGTCATGTATTAACAATATGGTGACAGGTGTTTCTGAAGGATTTCAGAAAAAATTAGTTTTGATTGGGGTTGGATATAGAGCACAGGTTCAAGGAAAAAAGTTAACGTTATCGTTAGGCTTTTCCAATCCGGTTGAATATATGATTCCTGAAGGTATTACCATTGAGGCTCCTAGTCAGACTGAATTAGTGGTCAAAGGGGCTGATAAACAACAGGTTGGTCAGGTTGCAGCAGAAATCCGCGCTTTTCGTCCGCCAGAGCCTTATAAAGGTAAAGGTGTACGCTATGCTGATGAATATGTCGCAAGAAAAGAAGCCAAAAAGAAGTAGGTTAAGTAATGGATAAGAAAGCATCACGTTTGAAACGCGCTTTAAGACAGCGTTGCAAAATAAAACAATTAGGTGTCAATAAATTAACAGTGCATAAAACAGCTAAACATATTTATGCGCAAGTTATTTCCGTTGATGGTACTGCGACATTGGCTAGCGCTTCAACCACTCAGGCCGATATAAAAAATTCTGTAAACTATACAGGAAATAAAGAGGCAGCTGCTGCGGTTGGAAAAATGATTGCTGAAAAAGCAATTGCGGCGGGTGTTACTAATGTGGCATTCGATCGTTCAGGGTTTAAATATCATGGTCGTGTTAAGGCATTGGCAGATGCTGCACGTGAAGCTGGTTTGAAGTTCTAGGGGTATAAAAATGGCAACAGCACCATCTCAAGGTAGTAGCGACGGATTAAAAGAAAAATTAGTTTCTGTTAGGCGTGTAGCAAAGGTAGTTAAAGGCGGTCGTGTTTTTGGTTTTACGGCTTTAACAGTGGTCGGCGACGGTCAAGGCCGCGTTGGATATGGCGTTTGTAAGGCAAGGGAAGTTCCTATTGCAATACAAAAGTCATTAGAGCAAGCGCGAAAAAATATGCGTACCGTCGCTCTAAAAGACGATACATTGCAATATACAGTTGTATCGAATACTGGTGCGGCAAAAGTCTACATGCAGCCTGCTTCTGAAGGTACCGGAATAATAGCCGGAGGCGCTATGCGTGCAGTATTTGAAGTCGTGGGTGTTCATAATGTATTGGCTAAATGTATCGGAACGAATAACCCTATAAATGTCGTAAGGGCTACAATAGAAGGGCTTTCAGGAATGCATGATGCCAAAACTATTGCCGCTAAGCGTGGCTTAACAGTCGAAGAAATTACTGGGTAACAATCATGGCTGATAAAAAATTAAGCTTAACCATGACCAAAAGTAAAATTGGTCGACTCAAAAGTCATCAAGCCTGTTTAAAAGGTTTGGGCTTAAAAAGAATTCATCAAACTGTTGAGGTGATTGATACGCCAGAAAATAGAGGGATGATCAATAAAATCGCTTACATGTTAAAAGTTGAGGAAGTCTAATGTATTTAAACACTATACAATCAGCTTATGGGTCAAGAAAAGATCGTAAACGTGTAGGTCGAGGCATTGGCTCCACATTGGGTAAAACTTGTGGAAGAGGCCATAAAGGGCAGAAGTCACGTAGTGGTGGTTTTCATAAAGTCGGTTTTGAAGGTGGGCAGATGCCTTTACAGCGGCGTTTGCCAAAAGTAGGCTTCACCTCACGAAAGAAAAAATATTACGCTGAAATCCGTCTTAATGAATTGATGAAAATTTCAAGCGAGATTGTTGATTTGGCAGCGTTAATAGAGGCTGATTTGGTTCCCGCATTTACAAAAAAAGTAAAAGTCATTAAGTCAGGCGAAATAACTAAACCGATTACAGTGAAAGGCTTGTTTGTAACGGCAGGGGCAAAACAATCAATTGAAGCTGTTGGTGGAAAGGTAGAGGAATAACGTGAGTACTTCAAGAGCTGAAATGGCAAGTAAAATGAGTGGATTTTCAGAGCTGAAGACACGGTTGCTTTTTGTTCTTGGAGCCTTCTTTGTTTACCGGGTTGGTGCACATATACCGGTGCCTGGAATTGATCCGAAAGCGCTTGCAGTTATGTTTGAGCAGCAAAGCGGCTCAATTTTAGATATGTTTAATATGTTCTCCGGTGGTGCATTAATGCGGCTGAGTCTGTTTGCATTGGGTATTATGCCTTATATTTCGGCATCCATTATCATGCAGCTAATGACGGTTGTGGTACCGCAGTTTGAACAATTAAAGAAGGAAGGGGAATCAGGGCGTCGTAAAATTTCCCAGTATACCCGGTATGGAACTGTCTTTCTTGCAACATTTCAAGCGATTGGTATTTCGATTGCATTACAAAATCAGACAGCAGGTGGACTGGCGGTTGTTATCAACCCAGGTGTCAGTTTTATTGTTATCACAACCATTACGCTGGTAACTGGAACAATCTTTCTGATGTGGCTTGGTGAGCAGGTTACCGAGCGTGGTATTGGTAATGGCATATCGTTGATAATCTTTGCTGGTATCGTTTCAGGTTTGCCTTCTGCGATTGGCGGGACATTGGAGCTGGCGCGCACGGGTGAAATGAATAGTGCGTTTATAGTTTTATTGTTCCTGGTTGCGATTGCAGTGACAGCATTGGTTGTATTTGTTGAGCGCGGACAGCGGCGGATTATTATTCAATATCCTAAGCGTCAACAGGGGCGTAAAATGTACGCTGGCCAAAGTAGCTTTCTGCCTCTTAAATTAAATATGGCAGGGGTTATTCCGCCGATTTTTGCATCAAGTATTATATTGTTTCCGGCAACCATTGCAGGCTGGTTTGGAAATGCGGAAGGCTTTGGATGGCTGCAGGATATCTCGACGATCTTATCGCCAGGACAGCCCGTTTATGTTTTATGTTATGCGGCAGCAATCGTTTTTTTCTGTTTCTTTTATACGGCGTTAGTTTTTAATTCTAAAGAAACAGCTGATAATTTAAAAAAATCGGGTGCATTCTTGCCTGGTATTAGACCAGGGGCAGAAGAGATTTGACGGGGCAAAAACTTTATAGCCACTTCTCGTTTTAGTTTAAT
>CAYUAE010000158.1:0-4217 GCA_964442675.1 uncultured Methylomarinum sp. | reverse complement strand
ATACTTCGTTTACTAATTACATTGCCTATCGGCCTGATGGGCGTAGTAATACTAACGGAAATTTCTATTTTTGCTCGCCCAGTCAATATGCGAGGTTCAGGCGAGTGGTTGTTGCCGATTCAGGCCGTATTCGCACGGAAAGCTCTGAAAACAGTTCAAAAAACTATTCTGACGAGTGTTAACAATGAAATGCGTAACGCTTTATCTTGTCGGTCTCTCATTGGCTATCGTCATTTTTTACGCCATTACTGCCGTCTATTTCCCCCAGCTTTATATTTTTTCGACCTACGAGGATATGTATGGCGAATGGGGGCAGGCTTTTTTCTTTCTGGCAACCTTTATTTTTTCAGCCTTGAATGCCATTAACCCTGCGACTGGCCGTTCCCGGTGGTTTTTTATGCTGTTGGCATTGGCCAGTTTTTACACCTTTATGGAGGAAATTTCCTGGGGACAAAGGCTGTTAGGCTATGAGACACCGGAGTTTTTCGCCAAACATAGCTATCAGGATGAGGCTAATTTACACAATCTGTTGACAGGGCCTGTGGAAAGCTGGACTAAAACAGCGCTGACTTATCTGATTACTCTGGGGCTTATCGGCTATGGGGTGATTTATCCGATTGTGCTAAAAATACAGTGGAAACCAGCCTTATGGTTGGCACAATTAGGTGTTGTTGCGCCACCTCTTGCTTTATTGCCGGCTTTTTTGTTTGGCGGGTTATGTGAGTTGGAGTTATTTTCGTTTAATGAAGCGGAAGTTGCGGAATTACTGGTTGCGATGGCGATGAGCTTTACAGCTCTGAATTTCTGGCTGACACAGCATAAAGCCCGTGCCTCGAAAAGGCTTTTATATTTTATGGCCATGACTGCTGCGGTTGCGGCAGCCGCGTTTATAACGACGCAAACGCTGTTGAACAACCCGCGGCAAAAGGCCGAAATTACGCATCGTTTGGCAAATGGTTATGATAAATTTGCGGATCGTTATGAACGTTATGATCATTATCGGGCGGTGGCGGAAGTGTTACAACTATATGATCAACTGAAACCGGATAACACGGTGGTGTTACGGCGTATCGCTGATAATTATGAACTATTGGATCAGCCGGAAAAGGCGCAGGAGTTTCTGTATCGCGCGATTGATGTGGGCTTGAAACGTCTCGAAAAAGACCCGGACAATGTGCCCGCCAATATATCGTTGGCTAAGAGTTACCACCGGGTCAAACGCCCTGAAAAAGTCTATTATTATGGTTCTCATGCCTATGATATTGCCTTGCAGCGGTATCAGGAGGCTGACAATGATATAGATAAAGCCTATTGGGCCTATTGGCTGGCAAAAGCCTGTGAGCAGATCAATAAACAGCCGGAGGCCTTAAAATATTTCCGGCGTGCGTATAAGCTTGCCCCTGACAATTATCGTTACGAGCGCGCTTATTACCAGAAACGCCATTTAATGGAGATATATTATGATGAGGACTGGGCAGAACGCCTTTACACTGATTGAGTTAATGATCGCACTTGCGATTGTGGGTATTTTGGCATCGATTGCCTACCCTTCTTATCAGCAGTATGTAAAAAAAAGCAAAGAGGCCGCCGCACAAGCTGCACTGGTTTCATTTGCCAGTGCAATGAGTCAGTATTATATGGATGGGATGACTTATAAAGGGGCGGCCGGGACAAAAGCAAGTCCACAGGATACAGGAGCGCCCTGGATTTTTTCATCTCAGGTGCCGCTTGATGCAGGCACCAAGACGTATGATTTAAGTATTGTGTCTGCAGATAAAACAACCTTTAAATTAAAAGCCACGCCCGTCGATAGCAGTTTGAGAACATTCTGTATAAATGATCAAGGGGTAAAAGACGATTGTAATGGCACTAATAACTGGGATTGAGTAGTGCATTACACCCGCTCCGATTACGCTAATCGGAGCGGGTTGTAGTGGTGTAATATCGAGGTTAACGATTCACCCTGTTTTCAATCAGTTCGGTCACTACTGAAGGGTCGGCTAAGGTGGAGGTGTCGCCGAGGTTGTCGAGTTCATTGGCTGCGATTTTGCGTAAAATGCGGCGCATGATTTTACCTGAGCGTGTTTTAGGAAGGCCGGGCGCCCACTGGATGACGTCGGGGGTGGCGATGGGGCCGATTTCTTTTCTGACCAGTTGAATGAGTTCCTGACGCAATGTTTCGCTGGGTTCTACGCCGACATTCAAGGTGACATAGGCATAGATACCCTGGCCTTTGATGTCATGCGGAAAACCGACGACGGCCGCTTCTGCCACATCATCATGCAAGACTAATGCGCTTTCAATTTCTGCGGTGCCCATACGGTGGCCGGAGACATTTATGACATCATCAACCCGGCCGGTGATCCAGTAATAGCCGTCTTTGTCACGTCGTGCGCCATCGCCGGTAAAATAGTAGCCGGGGTAGTTCTTAAAATAGGTGTCGATAAAGCGTTGATGGTTGCCGTATAACGAGCGTGCCTGGCCGGGCCAGGGGGCGCTGATGGCGAGCAGACCTTCGGCTTCACCTTCAAGTTTATGGCCGTCGTTGTCGAGAATTTCAGCTTGTATGCCAAAGAAGGGCAGGGTGGCCGATCCGGGTTTTAAGTCGGTTGCGCCGGGCAGCGGTGTGATCAGGATGCCGCCGGTTTCGGTTTGCCACCAGGTGTCTACAATCGGGCAGCGGCTGTTGCCGACGACATGGTAATACCATTCCCAGGCTTCGGGGTTGATAGGTTCACCGACGCTGCCCAGAATGCGCAGGCTGCTGCGGTCGGTGCGGGTGACAAAGTCATCGCCTTGCGCCATCAGTGCGCGAATCGCGGTGGGGGCGGTGTAAAAAATATTGACCTGGTGTTTGTCGATGACGCGCCAGAAACGGTCGGCTTCAGGGTAGGTAGGGACGCCTTCAAACATCAGGGTGGTGGCGCCGTTGCATAATGGGCCATAAATGATATAGGAGTGGCCGGTTATCCAGCCGATGTCGGCGGTGCACCAGTAAATATCGCCATCATGATAGTCAAAAATATATTTGTGGGTGATGGCAGAATAAAGCAGATAGCCGCCGGTGGTGTGCAGAACGCCTTTGGGTTTGCCGGTGGAGCCTGATGTGTAGAGGATAAACAAGGGGTCTTCGGCATCCATGATTTCAGGCGGGCAGTCGGCTGAGGCCGTTGCCATCGCCTGGTGGTACCAGATGTCGCGGCTTTCGGTCCAGGGCACATCGTTGCCGCTGTTTTGGATGACGATAATATGTTCGATGCAGGGGCATTCTGCGGCGGCTCGGTCGGCATTGGTTTTGGATGGGGTGGTTTTGCCGCCGCGATAGCCTTCGTCGGCGCAAATCAGTATTTTGCAGTCGGCATCGAGGATGCGGTCTTTCAAGGCATCGGCTGAAAAGCCGCCGAACACGATGGAATGAATGGCGCCGATGCGGGTGCAGGCCAGGATAACGGTGGCCGCTTCAGCCAGCATGGGCAGGTAAATACAGACCCGGTCGCCTTTTTTGACACCGAGTGATTTTAGGACATTGGCGAATTTGCAGACCTGTTCATGGAGTTCTCGATAGCTTATTTTTTTATCCTGATCAGGGTTGTCGCCTTCCCAGATGATGGCGGTTTGATCGCCGCGGGTGGCCAGGTGTCTATCCAGGCAGTTGACGCTGACATTGAGTTGACCGCCCTCAAACCAGCGAATTTTACCTGTTGGGAAGTCGTATTCCAGGGTGGTATCCCAGGGTTTTGTCCAATCCAGAAAGGTTTTGGCTTGTTCAGACCAGAATGTTTCCGGGTCATCGATAGATTGTTGGTAAAGTTCCTGGTAGCGCGTTTTGTCAATATGCGCATGTTGTGCAATTTCAGGGGGTACCGGGTAAATTTTGTGTTCAGACATGTATTATTCCTTTTTATTTGGGCTAATTCGGAGTGTGGTCAATGTCCTGATTTATATGCATTTGCTCTGTGTAAAATACCTTAGTCAATTTGATTTGAAATTGCACGAATTTTTTTCAGTTTATCGGCTTGCCAATGGGGGATAGCCCAGTCTAATACGTCTTGCGCTGCGGCATGTTTCAGTTCTGCAGGTGGCTGCTGATTTAATTTTTGTAAGAGATGCCACAGGGTTTGGCCAGGATTTTTTGCGGATACCGCCTCGACCTGTGTTTGTTTGCTCAGTTTTACGCCATGTGAGTCAACGATGAGTGGGATGTGCGTGTATTCAGG
>CAYUAE010000157.1:0-4254 GCA_964442675.1 uncultured Methylomarinum sp. | reverse complement strand
TTTCAACCGATGCCTTCCTCGATGATAAAGCCGTCAACGATATTCTGGCCGAAAAAGGTCTGGAATTGAATACGGCCTGGGTGTTTGCGGAAGAATACCCGGAACAGCTTTATGCCGCTGTCGATAAACGCTGGCGCGGCGAGTTGCCGGTAACCTATTTTTACGACCGTCAGCATCAGCCCATTCGGCATTTAGGTATTGTCAAGGAAGCGGCTTTAGTCGCCTGGATGAAGCAGCACACAAAACCATAAGCGGGAACATCGCTGATTCGTACAGGTTCAATTGCACGGTATCAGAATACTGAGGTCAAGCTCAGATCTTCTGGGGCATGGATGCCAAACCCATGCGGCTGCACCTACTGCTCATGTTTCTCTAATAAGGCGCTGTGGCCCTCAATAAACGCAATAAAATCCTCTGCAGGCAAAGGTTTGGCATAAAAATACCCCTGTGCCAATTCACAGCCTAACGCCTTCAATGCCTCAGCATGTGCCGCACTCTCTACCCCTTCTGAAACCACCTTCAAATTCAACGCATGCGCCATGGAAATAATCGCCTCCACCAGCGCGCAATCTTCATCATCCTGTAACATACCCATCACAAAAGACTTATCTACTTTCAATTTATCAATCGGGAAGCGTTTCAAATAGCTTAAAGATGAATATCCCGTGCCAAAGTCATCTAACAGCAGTGGATAACCTAAGCGCTTAATGGCATGAAGTCGTTCAATCAATTCCAGGTCATCATTCATCAAAACACCTTCGGTGATTTCCAGTTGAATAAATGGCGGGATTCCCTTTTCTTCGAGTTCTTGTGTTTTCAACGATAATTGCTTTTGCAACGCCTCATAGCCTTTTAGAAATTGCTGTGCGGCTATATTCACGGATAAATAAAAAGTCTCTGGAAGCAGGTTTTGTTGATGCCAGGCTATTCCTTGACGGAAGCTTTCTTGCAATACCCACTCCCCAAGTTTCTCGATGCTGCCCATTTTCTCCGCTATGGGAATAAATTGGTCTGGAAAAATTAAGCCTTTTTCCTGATGTTGCCAGCGAACCAGGCTTTCCGCACCGACTATTTTGCCGGTATTCAAATTGATTACCGGCTGATAATAAAGCACTAATTCATTTTGTTGAATGGCTTTTTTCAATGCATTATGCACAGCCACCATCTCAGAGATATCGTGTTGCATTTCAGGCTGGTAAAATTGAATCATATTTTTACCTGCCGCTTTTGCCTCGTACATGGCAGTATCCGCGTATTTGAACAGCGTTTCTACATCTTGCGCATCATCCGGGAAAAGGCTGATGCCAATACTGCAACTGATTTCAACCGGATAGCCATCGACTTGATGAATTTGGTTAATAGCCTGCAGAATGGCTTCAGCACGTTGCTCAATAATCTCAGGACTGTTTACCTCCCTTAAAATGACCACAAACTCATCGCCTCCTAGTCGGGCCAACACATCCGATGCGCGAACTTTCGAACGTAAACGGCGAGCCACCTCACATAGCAACGCATCCCCCTGCGCATGCCCCAAGGAATCATTAACATACTTAAAGCCATCCAGGTCCAAGAAAATGAGTGCAAAAGACTGGTTCTTATGTTGTGATGATGCCACATCTTGCGTTAAACGCGCCATGAGATAATTTCGATTGTACAGTCCTGTTAGCTGGTCAATATTGGCTTTTTTCCAAATCTCTGTTTCATTCTGCAAACGTTCTGTAATATCCTTTTGAATGGCTACATAATAATTTTGCTGATTGGTTCCATCCCATACCCTGGAAATATTGGATTCTAAAGGAAGTTCCGTGCCATCCTTGCGTCGATTAATAAAATTACCTTCAAAATGTCCCGTTTGTTCCAGTGATGTCCACATCTCTTTATAAAATGTCTCTGGTTGCTTATGAGAACTTAGAATTTTAGGGTTTTTACCTAACACTTCTTCTTTCGAATACCCCGACATCTTCTCAAAAGCTTTATTGACAAAGGTAATGTCGTTATCAGCGTCGGTCATAATGACAGCCTGATCGATATTCTTCACCGCCTCATAAAATAATTTCATCCGGGTTAAATAGTCATCATTATCCTTCACTAATTTGGCAAATGTATTGACGATGTGCCCCAGCTCATCATGCTCTTTGAGCATTTGAATCTGTGTAATATCCTTTTGATGGTTTAGTACCGCCATATTGTTCTGCAAAGCTTGCAAGCCCTTAGATAATGTCAGCAGTATTGATTTTCCCCATAAAATCAGGATAAGTAGAAAGATGCCCATTCCAAACAAGGCAATTGTGAGGTTCGTTTTCGCAGTCTCAGCTTCTTGACGAATATGCGCTAAAATTTGCTGTTGTTTTTGTAAAGCATAGTGTTTGATGATTTCAATGCGTTGCGTGGTGATTTGCCACCACTGCTCAGGAGACATTGAAGGCATTTGATATTGAATGGTTGAAATCGCTTGTAAAGCGTCTTGATCAGAAATTTTTACGATGTCATCAATGTCTTGAGCAGACTTGCCTGTTGCATGAAGCTGTTTCACTTTATCAAGCATTTGGCGATAGTTCTTCATCACCTGGAAAATGGTTTCAAAGGCTTGCTGAGTCGATGCCGTCAATCGGTCATCTGACTGAACCTTTTGAAAAAAAACTGAAAGATTTTTAAATTCTGTAATAAATTTTTGATAATAAATCGGGTCTTTACGAATCAAATAATTTTTAAAATTATGAATCAAGCCGCCATAACCAATCAACCTAAGCGCCTTATTTAAATATTCATCACGAAGTGCTTTTTCTAAAATTGAATGCCGTACTTGTTTAATTTGAAGCATAAGACGTTGCAGGTTTTCATCCTTTTGTGTCCATTGATACGTCTTTTCTAAACGTTCCTGTTTTGCAATGGCTACCGTAATATAACGCAAGGCATTCACCTTTAAATGATGCTCTTGCAATACACCGTATGTAATCCCACGCTCTTGTCCAGCCGCTTCTTTTAAATCATACAAACCATATAACAGCAGTAAATTCCGTAATTGACCAATGCCTTCATATTCAAAGGCATACTCCTGAATCAGCAAATTGAGCTGCTCAATAAGCTGGCTGTAGCCCGTAAATACCTTTTCTTCCAACTCCTCTCGACTTTTTATCGGTCGCAGCATCTGTAATTGCTGGCGTAAATGATGCAGGTTATTGATTGCCTCATTCATGTTTTGGCTTAACATATCCTGATCAGCTAACTGGGGTAATTGAGCCAACAAGCCATTGACTTGTTGTTGTTGCGTTTCTAAAGCCTTAAGCAATTGTGGCGATGAGTGATCGCCATTGACCCATCCTAAATAAAACCCTCGCTCTGCTGCTAATGCGGAAGTTAGCGCTAAATAGGGCTTTAACGCGACAAACCTTTTTTCTGCACGCGTGGCGGATTGTTCCTTTTGAGCCTGCTGGACAATAAAAACTAATGTAAACACAAACATTAAAGTGACCGGCAACCACACCAATAATTGAATTTTTTGTTTTAAACCGAGTGAGTGACGCAACATTGAGCTGATTTTCTGTATGAAACGTAGAAATATATTCTAATCATAGCAAACCCCAGGCCGCTGTCGATAAACACTGGCACGGCGAGTTTACCGGAGACCTGTTTTTACGACCGTCAGCAGCAGGTTATCTGGTATATGGGAACTATCAAAGAAGCGGCTTTAATCGCTTGGATAAGACTAAATACTGGGGCGGTATAATTTTCTCATTTTCAGGCTAAAGCTGCTAAAATAGCGGATTTATTCCATCCTTTTGATAAATCCGACGCATGAAAAAAATACTGATTTCCGACAAACTGGCCGACGATGGCATCAATTTTCTGAATGAACAGCCCGATATGCAGGTACATATCCAGACCGGCTTGAGTGAAGATGAATTATGTGAATTGATTCCAGAGTTCGATGCCTTATTGATTCGCAGCGGCACGACGGTAACCGCCAAAGTTCTAAAAGCTGCTAAAAATCTTAAAGTCGTCGGTCGTGCCGGGATCGGTGTCGATAATGTCGATGTTCAGGCGGCAACAGAGCAAGGCGTAATCGTCATGAATACGCCGGATGCTAATGCTACCACCACTGCCGAATTGGCGATTGCACATATGTTTTCCTTAAGCCGGAATCTGCCGGAGGCGAATGCCTCTGTCAAGGCAGGGAAGTGGGAGCGTTCCAAATTGATGGGGGCGGAAGTTTCCCACAAGACTTTGGCGATTTTAGGTTTTGGTACCATCGGC
>CAYUAE010000156.1:0-4265 GCA_964442675.1 uncultured Methylomarinum sp. | reverse complement strand
AGGGTAACGCAGGAGCAGTTGCTCTTTGTTCGGCATCCATGCAGTCGCATCCATTCTACGGATTTTATTTTTATAAAATTCAATGAATTATTCACCCGGTTTTCTTAACATCTTCTGTACATCTCCCAAATGCATTTCTTCAAGGGCAATCATACGTCGAGCATATTCTTCAAGCATGATATTGCGCCCGTTTACCAGTTGAAGTAGTTCCTTATAAGCAGATAAGGCCAGTGATTCATGATCTAATGATTCGCGGAGAATATCGCCAATATCATGACGATGAGTTTCCAGCAAAGGGCCTATGCCCAGGGATGGGTGACCACCTAAATGGGTAATCAATTCACCGGCCTCGTTCGCGTGAGACAGTGATTCATTTGCCTGGCTACGCATCCAGGAAACAATCGGAATACGGTTGTAGCCGAAGACCATCAAAGCATAATGTGTATAACGGACAATACCAGCTAACTCGGTTTCCAGAATTTTATTCAGTACGGCGATGACGGCATCATTATCAATTTCAGTGTTGTTCATGAGAATCTCCTCAAGTGGAATGAAGGAGATTTCACTATAACGGATTTATGCCTAGTTTGATAGAACACAAGCAAATGGATAAGTCGCAATCATGATAAAGGATTCAGAATAGTCTCGACAAAGGCATTGTAATTCATTATCTGTGTTAAGCATTGCGCATCTAACCTGTTTAAGACGTGTTTTAGTTCAGATGTCAATGATTTAAAAACCAGGAAATAATATTCGCGGGTAATGGCTGAAAAATGTAGGTTTAATTGTTTTGCAACGCTCTCAATGCCTAATCCTGCATCGGCTTGTCGGCTGATAATCATACTGGCAACGGCTAAATGTGTGTGTTCTTCATGGTAATAGCCCTGCAACTGCTGTGGCTGGATATGATGTTTCTTTAGCAAATTGTCCAGCAAAAGGCGCGTGCCTGAACCTGTCTGCCGATTTACAAACAGCAATTTTTGCTCAATCAATTGTTGTAGCGTATTGACAGGTTTATCAGGGTGACTCATCAGTCCTTGTTGCCGCTGTTCCAACACGATAAATTGATCATTTTTCTGGTCCAGATATTGACTGAACTGATCCAGTTGCGCTTTATTGGCCCCGTCCATGGCAATATGAAACCCAGCTATGTCGCATTTCCCTTCCGAATAAGCAAGTAGCGCTTGTTCACTGCCTTCTATTTGCAAAGATAGTGGTAATTGTTGTTGACGCAGCTTGCTGAGTTTCTCGGAATCGCTGGCAATGATTCTAAGTTTTTGTTGAGCAGGTAACAGTGTTTGTAATGCATTCTGGGCTTTATCTGCTGCTGTCGTTAATGCATCATTAAAAAAGCGTTTATTTTCTTGCTCAATTTCCAATAGCTTTTGTCCAAGAGGACTTAATTCTGAGCCTTTGCCGCGTTGCATATGAACTAATGTTGTGCCAAACAAGGTTTCTAGCTGTTTAAGGCTATCCCAGGCTTTACGGTAGGAATAACCGCAGCGCTTGGCGGCGATACGAAGATTACCGTGCTTTTGAACTTCATTTAATAGTCTCAGTACAACATCTAATTCGTGATGCGTCTTATCGACAGTCAATTGCATAAGCAATGAAAAGTTTATTTTTATATTGGGCATAAATGGTAAATTTTTGCATATTTTATAGTTCGATGTGTTTCATTATAATGCATATTTTATTGATGTAATGTTTGTATTAATGAAATTAAATGCATATTTAGAGGTAGGGATAGTGGTGATACTCACCCTAAGCAGTTTTTCCGCTTATGCTCAGACTCGTCCTTGGAAACTGGAAGAGGCCATGGATATGCCGGATTGGCTACACTTGTCTGTGTCGCACAGAACCCGTTATGAATCGCTGGATGGCCAATACAGAGCCAGAATCAATGGCTTACCGGGTAACGGTGGTGACCAGGCGTTGGTATTTCGGACGTTGATTCATGCCCGCGCCGATTTAGATTACTTTACTCTTGGCGCAGAAATGCAGGACTCGCGCATAGAACTGGCTGACAGCGGTACGGCAACCTCCAGCAGCAAGTTGACGACCACCATTGCCAATCCATTAGAACTGTTACAGGCTTATATTGAAGTCCCGTTGGATAATCTACTGGTTAAAGGCAGCCATAGTGTGATCCGGGGTGGCCGCATTACGATGGACGTCGGCAGCCGGCGACTGGTTGCCCGCAATCGTTTTCGCAATACCATCAATGGCTTTACCGGACTGGATTGGCAATGGCACCTGGCAGACAAAACATTCAGAGCATTTTATACCTTACCAGTGCAACGCAGGGTTGCGGGGAATATTCTCAACAATCACGCACGTTTTGATTCAGAAGACAGCGCTGTACGTTTTTGGGGATTGTATTACAGTCAACCCGTGTTCAGCACAGCGGTTAAAGGCGAAGCTTTTCTGTTTGGACTGAATGAAAACGATAGCAAAGATAGAGCGACTAAAAACCGGGATCTTTATACCTTTGGTTTTCGCTTATGGCGCGCGCCAAAGGTCAATCAATTGGATTATCAGCTGGAAACGGTTTATCAATTAGGTAAGTCCAGAGTTTCGACCAAATCCGCAACGCCGCTGAATCATTGGGCTTATTTTCATCATGCTGAATTAGGTTATAGTTTTAATGCGCCCGGAGCACCCCGGCTCATCGCACAATTTGACTATGCCAGCGGGGATGATAATCCCAATGATGGTCAGAATAACCGGTTCGACACACTATACGGCGCTCGCCGTTTTGATTTTGGCCCGACCAGCACTTACGGCGCCTTTGCCCGGAGCAATTTAATTTCACCCGGGTTACGACTAAAACTAAAGCCCCTCTCATCACTCAAAACAATGTTTGTCGTGCGAGGATTCTGGCGTGAATCCACTGCCGACAGTTGGACCACAGCCGGTATTAACGGCTCACAGTCCTATATCGGCACTCAGTTAGAAGCACGTTTACGCTGGCAAGTCCTTCCTGAAAACCTGTCTGTTGAAGGCGGGGTTGTGCATTTATTTGCCGGTGACCTGATGACACAAGCCGGAAAAGGTGATTCTACCTTTGTTTATACACAAATTACCATCAGCCTCTAAAGGGCATTTTCTTTAATCAATCTAAAAATGGAAAAACACATGAAAAAAATAACCCAGACACTTTATTTACTGACGCTTTTTGTCATGACAACAGTCGTTAATGCCGAACAGGTTTTGCGCATGTCAACCACAACCAGCACTGAAAACTCCGGGCTATTAGCGGTATTGAACCCCGTGTTTGAACAACAAAATAATGTACGCCTGGATGTTATTGCCGTGGGGACGGGTAAGGCGCTAAAACTGGGCGAAAATGGTGATGTCGATGTGGTTTTTGTTCATGCTCCAGAAGCCGAAATGAAATTTGTTGCTGATGGATTTGGTGTTGATCGCAAAGCTGTCATGCATAATGATTTTGTCATACTTGGACCGGCTTCAGATCCAGCGCATGTCAAAGGTTCGTCAACGGCTATTGAAGCGATGCAAAAAATTAACAACAGCAAAGCCTTGTTTATTTCCAGAGGTGATGATTCTGGAACACATAAAAAAGAAAAGAAATTATGGCAACTCGCCGGTATAAAACCTTCTGGTAACGAGTACATGGCGGTCGGGCAAGGCATGGGCGCTGTGCTACAGATTGCCGATGAGAAACAGGCCTATACATTGAGTGACCGGGGCACTTTTATTGCTTATCAAGACAAAATTAACCTGGACGTCGTTTTTGAAGGCGATCCAGTACTTTTTAATCCTTATCACATTATGGCAGTCAATCCTGAAAAACACCCTCATGTTCAATATGAGCTGGCTAAAAAATACATTGATTTTGTTGTCAGCAAGCAGGGCCAGGATATTATTGCCAACTATAAAAAAGGCGGACAACAATTGTTTTATCCTGATGCGATATAGTCTGGTTGAAATGATCTGCTTTTTCAAACAATAAATTAAGTCAGATTATTCAAATTGCAAAAACGTTGTCGGGGTGTGGCGGATTTTCATGATTCTGCCACCTCCATACTCAACAAAAGGCTATCGGTTCATGTCAGACACGCCTCAAAACTGGAACAATCTTGAAATTTTTCAGCATCGCATTGCTGAAATACTTCGTCAAGGCAAGTTATCTTTGGAACAAGAAAGATGTGATAGACACGTACTCGAGATGTCATTCGAAGCCAAACACGAATGGGTGAATTTTCGCAACTACATTGAGGAAAACTTACGTCCTGGCGGGT
>CAYUAE010000155.1:0-4271 GCA_964442675.1 uncultured Methylomarinum sp. | reverse complement strand
ACGGATTGGCCGGGCGTTATCGCTCTTTGCGGCCGATCAAAGACCACTTTGACCCGGTCTTCGTCAATCGGTTCGACATGACACGCCTGATCCGCCTGACGGTAACGTGTTTTGGCCGCACATTTTATCGGTTCTGTCAAAGGTCTGTCATTACACCAGTCCAGTTTAATCGCCTCTAGCACAGAATGCATCATCATCGGGTGTTCATGCCCTTGCCCTACGATTAAAACATTATTATCCAAATCTTTTTCCAATACATACCAAGGCTCGTCCGGCGCATTTTTAACGCCGCCAATCCCCAGGCCCTGACGTTGCCCCAGGGTGTAATACATCAAGCCCTGATGACGTCCTATGACCTGTCCTGTATCGGTTTTTATATCACCGGGCTGGGTTGGCAGATAACGTTGTAGAAATTCTTTGAATTTGCGTTCACCGATAAAACAAATACCGGTGCTGTCTTTTTTACGCGCATTGGCAAAACCGGCTTTATCGGCCAGTTTCCTGATTTCGGTTTTATGCAGGTGGCCAATGGGAAACCAGGATTTAGACAGGGCTTTCTGGCCTAGCGCGTACAAAAAATAACTTTGTTCTTTGCCAGGGTCCAGGCCCTTCAATAATTGGAATTCCCCATCGACTTCACGCACACGTGCATAATGCCCGGTTGCAATATATTCGGCATTCAAATCTTCCAGCGCATAATCCAGAAAGGCTTTGAATTTAACGTGTTTGTTACACAGAATATCCGGGTTTGGCGTTCGGCCATGTTTGAATTCCGATAAAAAGACTTCAAACACCTCATCCCAGTATTCCGCAGCGAAATTGACCGTTTTTAGTGGAATCCCCAGTCGATCACAAACCTGCTGTGCATCGGCCAAATCTTCCATCGCCGTACAATACTCGGTACCGTCATCTTCTTCCCAGTTTTTCATGAACAGTCCTGTCACTTGATGACCCTGTTCCAGTAATTGCAAGGCCGTGACAGACGAATCGACGCCGCCTGACATGCCGACAATAATATGTTTACTCATGTTAAATCGATAAATGATTTCAGCATTGATAAAGGATAACGCTCGCCATTCAGATATTCATCAATGCTTTCCAACACTAAAGGGCTGCGTAAATTGTTTTTTTGCGCAATCTCGTCGCGACTCAGCCAGTGTGCAGCCAAAATACCATCATCCAGCGCTTGATTGGTATCATGGGAATGAACATATCCTGCAAAACAAAAACGCAAGAAAGTAGGCTCTGTACTTGATCGTCGCCATAACTGCGTACTGATTAAATAATCTGGTTCAAAGCTCCAAGCGGTTTCTTCTTTGACTTCCCGCTTGACTGCATCGATCAAGTCTTCATTTTTTTCCAGGTGTCCTGCAGGCTGATTAAAAGCCAAGCCTCTTGAGGTTTGTTCTTCAACCAGGAGAAAACGCTGATTTTGTTCAATCACGGCAGCAACCGTGACATGAGGCTTCCAAACCACAACTGACTCCACTTTTTAGCGAACGATTTGAATTTAAAACAGTCGTATTCTGTGCCTGCCGCGTATTTCAAAAAACAAGCTGGAATGGCACACTAAACAACAACTATTTTACAAGAATTGTCATTTTTGTGTTTGTAAAGATTGAAATTTTCATCTGAAAGCACTATTTTAAGACTTAGGTAATAATAATCAGACGATATAAAACGATGTCCGACACAAATCCTTTACATGATAACGATAGTGGTCTGCTTGTACAGGAGGCAAAACCAGAACTAAAAAAACCGCCACTGTATAAAGTCATCCTCTTAAACGATGATTTTACGCCAATGGACTTTGTGGTTGAAATCCTGACCGATTTTTTCCACATGTCCGAAGAAAAAGCCACCCAGGTCATGTTACAAGTTCATACTCAAGGTGTTGGTGTTTGTGGCACCTATAGCAAAGATGTGGCCGAAACCAAAGTCCATATCGTTAACGAATATTCGCGTGAACATCATCATCCTTTGATGTGCGCGATGGAAGAGGCTTAAATTATGTTAAGTAAAGAGTTGGAAGTCACCCTGAATACGGCTTTCACGACAGCACACCAAAAACGACACGAATTTATAACCGTTGAACATTTACTTCTGGCCTTGCTGGATAATGAAACGGTTGAACCCATTCTCAAGGCCTGCGCATGCGATATTAAAACCTTGCGTGGTGAACTCAATCAGTTTATCGATGAAACAGCCTCATTAATTCCTGAAGGCGTCCATCGGGAAACTCAACCCACGCTGGGCTTTCAGCGTGTTTTGCAACGCGCCGTATTTCATGTTCAGGCATCTGAGAAAAAAGAAGTTAGCGGCGCCAATCTGTTTGTCGCCCTGTTCAGTGAACAAGACTCCCATGCTGTCTATTTACTGAGTAAACAAAACATCACCCGGCTGGATGTCGTCAATTATCTGGCGCATGGTATTGCTAAAAGCGACGATGACAATGAAGACTTTGTTGGCCATCATGCCGAGCCAGAGGTGACGCCACAACCGGCTCAGGAAAGTCCATTGGAAAAATATGCCACCAACCTGAATGAAGAAGCGTTGGCCGGCAAAATCGACCCGCTGATCGGCCGTGAAGAGGAAATCGAGCGCACCATACAGATTTTATGTCGGCGCCGCAAAAACAACCCATTACTGGTGGGCGAATCGGGCGTCGGTAAAACAGCGATTGCCGAAGGCTTGGCCAAGCGCATTGTCGAGGAGGATGTTCCTGACATTTTGTTGGATAATGTCATCTATTCCCTGGACTTAGGCGCATTGGTCGCGGGTACAAAATACCGCGGCGATTTCGAAAAACGCCTTAAAGCACTGGTCAATCAACTGAAAAAAGAACCTCATTCGATTCTGTTTATTGATGAAATTCACACCATTATCGGTGCCGGCTCAACCTCCGGTGGCGTTATGGATGCGTCAAATCTGATTAAACCGGTGCTTGCCTCCGGTCAGCTGCGCTGCATTGGTTCGACAACGTATCAGGAATACCGGGGTATTTTTGAAAAAGATCATGCCTTGGCCCGCCGCTTTCAGAAAATCGATATACTAGAACCCTCGGTTGAAGACACCATTAAAATTCTGCAAGGCTTAAAATCGCGTTTTGAAGAACATCATGATTTAAGCTACACAGCGGAAGCTTTAAAACAGGCGGCGGAATTATCTTCGCGCTTCATCACAGATCGTCACTTACCCGACAAAGCTATCGATATTATCGATGAGGCTGGAGCGCGGCAACGCTTGTTTAAACAGGAAAAGCGTAAAAAAGTGATCGACAGTCGTGATATTGAGGAAGTTATCGCCAAAGTTGCCCGAGTTCCCGTGCAAACGGTATCGTCCAACGAAATCGATAAATTGCAGAATCTTGAGAATAACCTCAAAATGCTGGTTTTTGGTCAGGACCAAGCCATCTCCGAATTGGCCAATGCGGTAAAACTATCCCGCTCAGGCTTACGCGACACCAGCAAGACCATTGGCTCGTTCCTGTTTGCAGGGCCAACAGGTGTAGGTAAAACTGAAGTCACTCGTCAATTGGCCAAAGTCTTAGGCATTGAACTGATTCGCTTTGACATGTCAGAGTACATGGAGCGGCATACCGTTTCCCGCTTGATCGGCGCACCTCCAGGCTATGTCGGTTTTGATCAGGGCGGCCTTTTGACAGAGGCAGTAACCAAACATCCACATGCCGTGTTATTGCTGGATGAGCTGGAAAAAGCGCATCCTGATGTGTTTAATCTTCTGTTACAAATTATGGATCACGGCACCTTAACCGATAACAATGGCCGGAAAGCCGATTTCCGTAATATTATTCTGGTCATGACAACCAATGCCGGCGCCGAAGAAGGCAGTCGCGCGTCTATAGGCTTTACCCAACAGGATCATTCGACCGATAGCATGAAGGTGATTGAAAAAAGCTTTTCGCCCGAATTTCGTAATCGACTCGATGCCATCGTTCAATTCAAGCCGCTGGATATTTCAATCGTAGGCCAGGTTGTCGACAAATTTATTTTTGAACTGGAAGCCGTGTTGGCCGAAAAGAATGTAACCTTAAGCCTGGATCAAGACGCCAGACTATGGCTGGCCGAACATGGCTGCGACCCAAAAATGGGTGCAAGACCCATGAGTCGCCTGATTCAGGAAAAAATCAAAAAGCCATTAGCCAATGAACTACTGTTCGGAAAACTGGCCAAAGGCGGGCACGTCCAGGTTACCGTTAACAATGATGACCTGGCCTTTTCAATCGATAACAAAGACCTGATGCCAATAGA
>CAYUAE010000154.1:0-4350 GCA_964442675.1 uncultured Methylomarinum sp. | reverse complement strand
ACGGACTAATAAAGACAGCATGAAAACCCTATAACCCTAAAAACATCGCGAGCACCCTGACTCCATATGATAGACAACACCCTTGATTCCCTATTATACTCAGCGAACCCAACAATCTGCAGTTTCTTATGAATGTACGCTTCCATATTCTCATCATCGATGACAATGTCGATAATATCCAGGTTGCCGTCAATATCCTCAGAGAAGAAGGCTATGAGTTTTCTTTCGCCACCCATGGCCAGGAGGGGCTGGACATACTCAACGAAAAATGCAACCCGATTGACTTAGTTTTACTGGACATCATGATGCCCGTCATGGATGGTTATGAAACGTGCCGCGAAATCAATAAAAACCCTTTATTGCGGGATATTCCAGTTATTTTTCTGACAGCCCGAACGGATATTGACTCCATCTGTAAAGGTTTTGAAGCCGGTGGCGTCGATTACGTCACCAAACCTTATCGTGCCGAAGAATTACTTGCCAGAGTCAAAACACATATAGAGCTCTATCGCGCCAAAAAATTACTGCAGGAACATAACCTGTCGCTACAAAGCAAATTAAAATTTGAGCACCACCGCCTGCTCTCTGAACTGGAGGAAAATCAGAAAGAGCTTATCTGGATGCTTACCGAATTGATGGAGTCGACCTCCGATGAAACGGGCAAGCATATCCGTCGGGTTGCAGAAATGTCGGCGCTATTGGCAAAATACCATCCCAGCCTGACAAAGGAGGATGAAGACATTCTATTTCATGCTGCGCCGATGCACGATATCGGTAAACTTACTGTCCCTTACGACATCTTGCATAAACCAGGCCGTTATACTGAAGAAGAATTTAAGATCATGCAGGCACATACCACCAATGCCTGGAAATTATTACAGCGCTCAGAACGCCGACTGATTAAATCAGCAGCCATCATTGCCCATCAACATCACGAAAAATGGAATGGAAAAGGCTATCCAAGACAACTGCGCGGCTATGATATTCACATCTATGGCCGTATTGTCGCCCTGGCCGATGTGTTTGATGCGCTTACCCATAGACGTTGCTATAAAGAGAGCTGGTCGGTGGAATCGGCAATCAGTTATATTCATGACCACCGCGCAACCCAGTTCGATCCGGAATTAGTCGATATCCTTCAGGAACATATTGACGAATTCATTGAAATCGTCAACCTCAGCTAATTCATGTTCTATCTGCTAAGACTGTTTCTGCTTTGCTCAATATACAGCAGCAGCCTGGCTGCATCAGAAATCAGCTTAAGTCCACAGGAGCAGGCCTGGCTGAAAAACAACCCGACCGTGCTTGTCGGTGGCAGCCCGGACTGGACGCCATTTAATTTTGCCGATTATAAAGGCCGCTATCAGGGGGTTGCGCACGATTTTCTGCAACTGATCAGCCAAAAAACGGGTTTAAAGTTTATTATCCATATCGATACCTGGCATAACAATCTGGAAAAAATCCGCAACCGTCAAATCGATATACTGCCTGCGGTTTATTACACCGAAGAACGCAGTCGCTATCTGATTTTTTCGCAACCCTATTTTGAGGTTTTGGATTATTTTTTCATCCGTGACGACATTCCCGCGCAAAGTTTCGCCGACTTAGATGGCTTACGCCTCGCTATCCCTAAAAGTTACGCCCATATTCAGCTTTTAAGACAGTTTTTTCCTAAAATCAAACTGATTCTGGTTGATACATTTGGTGAAGCCATTGATACTGTCTTGGAAGGTAAGGCGGAATTACTTTATGACACCTACGGATCGTTGATTTACACCCTGCAACAACAAGGGATTAACACCATTGTGCCGTTTAAATCGACCCGCGATATTATTGGCACGAACCCGATTCATATCGCCACCCGCATTGACAAACCGATACTGGCTGCAATTATCGACAAGGGCCTGGCTGCGATCACGCCACTGGAAAAACAAAAAATTTACCGAAAATGGCTGTTATTGCCCGAAATCAATGCGCCAAAACAGACTCTGACCCCACAACAAAAACAATGGTTAAAGCAGCATGGGACAATACGGTTCGCTATTTCCCGTGACCGACTGCCTTATGAGCATATCGATGAACAAGGCGATTACATCGGTATCGTCGCCGGTTTTTTAAAATACATTCAGGACCGCCTTGAGCTGCCGGTTGAGCTTGTCCCGGCATCGGAATCGATCCAGAAAACTATCGACATGACCATTAAAGCCCCATCCGCCAGCCCAAACTCGCCCTGGCTTTATAGTCGGCCGATCACATCCAACCCGATTGTGATCATCATGCGTGATCCCTTTCATTATATTGATAATCTGTCGATGCTTCAGAACAAAACAATCGGTTTTGTACCTGAATATGATCATGCCAGCATTCTGCAGGAACAGTATCCTGATATCAGATTTCAGACAATAAGCACTATCCAACAGGGGATGCTGGCGGTTTCTAGTGGCCAAATAGATGCCTTACTCCTACCTTTAGCGCAAGCCAGCTATTATCTCAGTCGTCTTGGTATCAAAAATATTCGTATTGTCGGCAGAACCCGAGTCGATAGCCAGTTAAGCTTTGCCGTGCGTAAAGATTTAGGCCCTGTGATGCCCTTGATCAACCAGGCCTTAGCCAATATGTCCCAGCAGCAAAAAAATGCGATTTTCACAGCCTGGGCCGGGCCGCAAGTCCTTGAGAAAAAAGATCACACCACGCTGATCATCACCATCAGTATTTTTCTGGTTATTCTAACAATTATCTTCTACTGGAATCGGAAACTGGCGACTGAAATTGCATACCGTAAGCAACTTGAACAGGAACTGTTAGTCGCCAAGGAAAATGCAGAACAGGCCAGCCGTGCAAAATCTACCTTTCTGGCCACGATGAGTCATGAAATCCGCACACCGATGAATGCCATTTTAGGTTTTACCGAGTTACTGAACGAACAGCTGACCGACTCCAGACACAAAGCCTTCGTTAAAACCATTCGCTCCGCAGGACAAAATCTACTGACCCTGATCAATGACATTCTAGACTTGTCTCGTATTGAAACCGGCAAACTGAGCATCAAAAAAACACCCTGTGACATCCGTGCCGTTTTTGCAGAATTGCATAATATTTTTACACCGGACCTGGAACAAAAACAGCTGACGTTCAAATTAGATATTGACCCTGATATTCCGGAACAATTGATGCTAGATGAAATCCGTTTACGGCAAGTGCTGCTAAATTTAATCGGCAATGCCATTAAATTTACCACTGAGGGCAGTATCAGCCTGAAAGCGGCAGCCCGCTCAAAGTCTGAACAGAGTCTTGATCTGATCCTGTCTGTTTGCGATACCGGCATCGGTATTTCAAAAGAAAACCAGGCGTTAATTTTTAAAGCCTTTGAACAACCCGACAATCAGGACTTGAAGAAATTCGGTGGATCCGGCCTCGGTCTTGCCATTAGCAAACAGCTGATCGAAATGATGCAAGGCCAACTATGGGTAAAAAGCGAACCAGGCAAAGGAAGTCGCTTCTCTATCTTGTTAAAAAATGTCGCCATCGCGTCATCAGATCCAAACACCTGTAACGCTGTGACAGCCTCCGAACCCGCTTATATCTTCAATAGCAGCCATATCTTAGTGGTAGACGATGTCGCCGATAACCGGCAGCTGATTAAATCATTTTTGGCCGATACCGCGCTACAAATCGACGAAGCTGAAAATGGTATACAAGCATTGGAAAAAATAAAACAACATAGGTTCGACCTCATCCTGATGGACATCAGAATGCCAAAGATGAATGGCCGTAAAGCCGCTCAATACATAGGCAAACACACCACAGCCCCCATTATTGCGTTATCTGCATCCTTTCTCGCCAGTGATGATAAACAAGGCAATGATCTATTTGATGATTTTTTACATAAACCCATTCAAAAAAAGGATTTATTCACACTGCTGAAACGGTATTTACCATATCAGACTACATCCACCCACAGCCGCACAGCCTCATCTGTCACTCTATCTGAAGCCGATATACGCATTCTGCCTGAACTGCTGGAAAAGTTACAGGCATTAAAAACACAATGGGAAAGCACCAATAAAAATAACAATCTGAGCCAGATCATGGCCTTCAGCCAGAAACTGCAAGAGCTGGGCAAAACCTATCCAGTCAAGGTTTTAGCCGACTATAGCGCACGCTTGAAGAATGCGGTAGACAGCGTCGATATTGTTCAAATCAAACAGCTTCTGCAAGATTACCCGAAAATGATCGCACGCTGGCAAGACGCGCTAAAATAACAAAATTACCCCTTACAGTGATACCATAAGCGCTTTTAAACCGGAGCCTGATTGTTCTTATGTCTCTTGCCATTGTTTACAGCCGCGG
>CAYUAE010000153.1:0-4358 GCA_964442675.1 uncultured Methylomarinum sp. | reverse complement strand
AGCTTGCTTTGCTGTAAGCGCTGATTGTATAACGCAATATCTTCCAGAATAAGCATATAGAATGTATTTTCGGCTATTTTAAGACTGGAGAAGCGAACCTGTACTTCATTGCCACAACTTAGCATCACAATTTTAAAATCGGACTCAGGTTGGTGCTGCCACTGCTGCAAAGCCTCTGCCAGTGTTTTTTCCTGATCACTCAACTTTCCAGCGAAATGATGCTGTTGTAATAATTGTGCGGCCGCCTGATTATACAATTCAACCCGGCCGTCAATATCCAGAATCAGAATACCACTTTGCATATATTGAATGATATGCTGGTTTAACTCTTCCAGCTGCACAATGGTCTTTTGCCGTTCATGTGCCAATAATTCAGAGCGCTCAGTACGTTGTGCCATCACCACCGAAAGCAAGGCAATGGTAAAATACGATGCCCCCAACATACCGGAATAGGTTAAACTGGATGTTGAAGCGTTATTGTGCAAAATGGCGTAAACCTGTTCAAATAAAACCGCAAGACTGGCCATTGCGGCGAATAAAAAAGCGCAACGCCCGCCTACCAACATGCCACCGGCAGCAATGGAAATAACCAGCAAAATACCAATTCCACTACTGACACCACCGCAGGCATGCATCAACAAGGTGAGGCAAATAATATCAATAAAAATAGTGACTTGTGCCTGCGTCGTATATGATATTTTGCGCCATAAAATCAACACGCCCGACAGCAAAATCAATATAAAATACACGCCGCCAACATTAAAATACAA
The DNA here is from genome assembly GCA_964442675.1 of uncultured Methylomarinum sp. GTDB lineage: Bacteria > Pseudomonadota > Gammaproteobacteria > Methylococcales > Methylomonadaceae > Methylomarinum. Next base: position 3,588 of record CAYUAE010000153.1, on the reverse strand, counting down.
AGGCCGGTCCAACATTTCCAGGCTAGCGGGCAAAGACGGACTAAAATACAGCCCTATAATCACAATGGCAGTCAATAAGCGATAAATGAAAAATATTTTCAACAGTGCCCAGGCCTGCTCAACAGGAATACCGTATTTTTTTGAAAACGGGCACGGATACACAGTTGACGATTTGTCGGAATTCATACCTTAAGTCTTGTTTTATTGAAGTTGAGCGAGTATAAACTTTTTAAGCATAGCATCATCTCCCACGCTTAAGTGTTAAAAGGGAGCAACGCTAACCCCCGAATCGGAGTTCCAATGAATATACACGAATATCAGGCAAAACAATTGTTCCGAGACTATGGCATTCCCGCTCCCGATGGCGCCGTTGCACAATCGCCTGAACAGGCGCTGGAAATTACCCGTCACACTGACGGCCATAACTGGGTCATCAAGGCCCAGGTTCATGCCGGGGCACGCGGCAAAGCCGGCGGTGTTAAATTTGCAAGCACGCCAGAGCAGGTTGTTGAATACACAAAACAGCTGCTCGGCACACGCCTGGTAACCCATCAAACCGACGCCCAGGGACTCCCCGTCAATCATGTCCTGATTGAAACCGGCACAGCGATCAAAAACGAATACTACTTAAGTCTGCTGCTTGACCGTAAAGCGGAAAAGCTGTTATTTGTCGCCTCTGCAGCCGGCGGCATGGATATTGAGAAGGTAGCAGAACAAACACCGGATAAGATTATCGAAACCCATATTCACCCGGCAGCCGGCCTGCAAGCCTACCAATGCCGCAAAGTTGCCAAAGCCTTAGGTCTGCCAAACAAAGACTTAAGCAAACAACTCGCCCAGATCATGCAGGGCATGGTCAATCTGTTTATTGACAAAGACGCCAGCCAAATCGAAATTAACCCGCTGGTTGAAACAGAAGACGGGCAACTGTTAGCGCTGGACGCCAAAATCAATTTCGATGATAACGCCCTCCCCGCCCATGCCGATATTCAAGCGCTGCGCGACCCGGAACAGGAAGATGCCACAGAAAACAAAGCCAAGCAATTTGATTTGAGCTATGTCACGCTCGATGGCAATATTGGCTGCATGGTAAATGGCGCAGGCCTTGCGATGGCAACAATGGATCTGATAAAACTCAAAGGCGGACAACCGGCCAATTTCCTGGATGTCGGCGGCGGCACCGATGCCAAAAAAGTCGCCGAAGCCTTTAAACTGATCCTGTCGGACAACAAGGTCAAAGCGGTACTGGTTAATATCTTCGGCGGCATCGTGCAATGCAACATCATTGCCGAAGGCATTATTGCTGCCGCTAAAGAACTGCATATAAACCTGCCGGTTGTCGTTCGCCTGGAAGGGACTAACGCTCAGGAAGGGCTGGACCTGCTCAATACATCCGGTCTGGGCCTGACTGTTTGCGAAGACTTGAATCAGGCAGCCGAACGGGTTGTCGCATTAGCCGGAGAACACGCATGAGCATTCTGATTAACCAGCAAACCAAAGTTATTTGCCAAGGCTTCACCGGTAAGCAAGGTACGTTTCATTCCAAACAAATGCTGGACTATGGTACGCGTCTGGTTGGCGGTGTTACCCCAGGCCGCGGAGGCCAGCAGCATTTAGGCCAACCGGTTTTTGATACGGTCGATGAAGCCGTTAAAACCACCGGCGCCGAAGCCAGTGTTATTTATGTCCCCCCTTTTTTTGCGGCCGATGCCATATTAGAAGCCGTTGATGCCGGCATAAAATTGATTGTCTGTATTACCGAAGGCATTCCCGTATTGCACATGCTCAAAGTCAAAGCGGCCATGCAAGGTGTAGACGCGCTATTAGTCGGCCCTAACTGTCCCGGCGTCATCACGCCCGGGGAATGCAAAATCGGTATCATGCCGGCCCATATTCATCAAGCGGGCAAAATTGGTATTGTTTCCCGTTCAGGCACCTTAACGTATGAAGCCGTCTTTCAGACAACACAACAGGATTTAGGCCAATCGACCTGCGTCGGTATCGGCGGCGACCCACTGCATGGTATGAACTTTATCGATGTCCTGAGCCGCTTTCAGGACGACCCTCAAACCGAAGGCATTATCATGGTCGGTGAAATTGGTGGCAGCGAAGAAGAAGAAGCGGCTGACTATATCCGCGCCAACGTAACAAAACCGGTCGTCGCCTATATTACTGGCCGTACCGCACCACCGGGAAAACGCATGGGCCATGCAGGAGCCATCGTCACGGGCAACAAAGGCACCGCGGTCAGCAAAGTCAATGCCCTGAAAGCCGCCGGTGTTGAAGTCGTCGACTCCCCGGCCGACCTCGGCAGCGCCATCGTTGATTATGTATAATACGGCTTGAATGATGGGTATCTAGCTTATCGCTGCGCTTTGCTTTGCACCTGTGCCGCCTTACCCATCGACAACCCTTAATTTACACAAATCAATGACTCTACGCATTGCACTTGCCCAAATTAATACCACCGTCGGCGATTTTGACGGTAATGTCGCTAAGATCATCGACGCCGCCCGTCAGGCCCTTGAACATCAACACGCCGACCTGGTCGTTTTTCCGGAATTGACGATAACCGGTTACCCGCCGGAAGATCTGCTACTCAGGCCCGATTTTATCGATCGAGCATGGGATAGCGTACAACGACTTTGCCAGTCCGTGACAGATATTAGTCTGGTTATCGGCTTTCCGCACCGGCAAGACAACAAACTGTATAACAGCGCTGCCTTTATCCTCAATGGAAAAATAGAAGCGCTTTATCACAAACAAAAACTCCCCAATTATGGTGTATTTGACGAACAACGCTACTTTGCACCGGGCGATAGCCCGTGCCTGTTCCACTATAAAAACACCGCCTTGGCATTGACCATCTGCGAAGACATCTGGCACGATGATGTCGTCCGCGCGAACAAGGCCGCCGGTGCCGATATTATTCTGACTCTCAACGCGTCGCCTTTTCATGCTGGAAAAATTCACCAGCGCGAACAAGTTGTCTGCGATCAGGCAAAAACCAACAACATCGCCATTGTTTACGTCAATCAGGTCGGCGGCCAGGATGAACTGGTTTTTGATGGTGCATCATTCGTCACCGATGCAAACGGTCGCGTCATCTTCAGGGCACACGAGTTCGAAGAACAAATCAGCACCATCGAATTTTCCAACCGAACGCCTCATCCTGCTGACTGCGCACCGCTCTATCAACCAGTTGCCAGCGAATACAAGGCCTTAGTTCTCGGTGTCAAGGATTATGTCCGTAAGAATGGTTTTAAGGGTGCGTTACTCGGTTTGTCCGGAGGCATCGACTCTGCGCTGGTGCTGGCTATTGCCGTTGATGCGCTGGGTGCTGACAATGTAGACGCGGTATTGATGCCATCGCGCTACACCCAGGATATGAGTAATGAAGATGCCATCAAAGAAGCCCTCGCCTTGGGTGTCAACTACCACATTATTCCGATAGAACCTGCCGTAACCGCTTTCAATGAGATGTTGAGTCCAATCTTTGCAGGACAGCCAAAAGACACCACCGAAGAAAATATCCAGGCGCGTTGTCGCGGTATTATTCTAATGGCTTTATCCAACAAACAAGGAAAA
>CAYUAE010000152.1:0-4426 GCA_964442675.1 uncultured Methylomarinum sp. | reverse complement strand
CCTGACCACACCTCGGTCTAACGCACTCAATCTATTGAATCTTTTCAATAATACCATCGAGCTCCTCAAGCGTGGTGTATTTAAAGACCAACTCGCCATGACCTCGGGGCGCATGCTTGATGATCACCTTGGTACCGGTTTTTTCCATTAATTTTTGTTCCAGCCGGACAATATCAGGGTCTTTCTTTGGCGCTGCAGGCTTTTCGGCTGTTTCATTCGACTGCAGCGCCTTAACCAGTTTCTCTACCTGTCTGACAGTCAGTCCCTGACTGACGACTTTCGCGGCCATATCGCGTTGTAATGCAGGCTCCAGACTGAGCATGGCGCGCGCGTGTCCCATTTCAATCTGCCCTTTTGCCAACAGATTTTTTACCTCCGAATCCAAATCCAGAAGCCGTAGAAGATTGGAAATCGTCGTTCGGGATTTTCCAATGGCTGTCGCGACCTGTTGATGCGTCAAACCAAATTCATCCAGCAAACGCCGCAAAGCTTCAGATTCTTCCAATGGGTTCAAATCTTCACGCTGGATGTTCTCGATCAAGGTAATTGCCATCACGGCCTGATCATCCAGCTCCCGAATCAATACCGGAACCTCTTTTAACTGAGCCAGCTGTGCGGCTCGCCAGCGCCGCTCTCCCGCGATAATCTCATATTTTTCATCAGCCAGCTGCCTGACCACAATGGGTTGGATGATACCTTGCGCGACGATAGAGTCGGCTAATTCGCGCAATTTATCAGGGTCCATATCCTGGCGTGGCTGATACTTCCCCCGCTGTAAAAACTCAATGGGCAAAAGCTGTCCCGTCTGCGACTTTTTACCTGCAGAAATAACCGGTTCTACATCGCCGAGCAGGGCATTCAGCCCGCGTCCTAAGCCTCTTTTTTTTACTGCCATTATGTCTGCTCTTTCCGAATCATTTCACCCGCTAAGGCAATATAGGCGACTGCCCCGCGCGACGATTTATCATACATTAAGACGGGCACGCCATGACTCGGCGCTTCCGCCAACCGAATATTACGCGGAATACAGGTTCGAAAAACCTTGTCACCAAAAAATTCTTGCAATTGATCCGACACATCCTTGGTCAAGCGACTGCGATTATCGAACATCGTTCGTAAAATACCTTCCAACTGTAATCTAGGATTTACCGTTTCACGGATATTTTTCAAGGTTGCCATCAAGGCACTCAAGCCTTCCAGGGCATAATATTCACATTGCATGGGAATCAGAACACTATCGGCTGCAACCATCGCATTCAAGGTCAGCATGTTGAGCGATGGCGGACAATCAATCAGAATATAGTCATAAGCTTTTTTAATACCTAACAAAGCATCTGCCAAACGCCGCTCTTTATTGGCCACCCCCATCAATTCCACCTCGGCAACCGTCAAATCTTCATTACCCGGAATGACATCAAAGCCTATTTCAGCATTACTGATCACCATCTCCTGCGCCGGAATATCTTCCAATAACAAATCACAGCTGGAATATTCAATATCATCCTTGACGACCCCACAGCCCATAGCCGCATTACCCTGCGGATCCAGGTCGATAAGCAAAACTTTCCGCTTGGCCGCCGCAAGCGATGCTGCCAGATTGACACTGGTGGTGGTTTTACCCACACCACCTTTTTGATTGGTTACCGCAACGACCTTACCCATTATTTTGCCCCTCTATACAAACTAAACATCTTTCCGCTTCAACCCCCGGCACCTTTAACGGGACCAATCGCCACGACTGTGCAAGATGCTGCAATTCCTGTTCAGGAGCCTGTCCTTTCATCGCCAGCAGAAGCCCATCCTGCGCCAATAAATGCCGGGTTAAGGCGACAATTTTGGGCGTGTCTGCAAACGCCCGCATAATCACGGTAGAAAATTTTTCCGTAGGCGTAAATTGCTCAACCCGCACATGCTTGACGACGACATTAGGCAGACTCAATTCCAGAATAACCTGCTGAATAAAGCGGGTTTTCTTGGCATTCGAATCCAACAGCATAAACGCACACTGCGGTGCAAAAATAGCCAATGGAATACCCGGCAATCCTGCCCCGGTGCCCACATCAGCCACCGAATTCCCTTTAAGATAAGGCAATACAGTCAGGCTATCGAGTAAATGTAAACGCACCATATCTTCCGGGTCGCGTATTGCGGTCAGATTATAAGCCCGATTCCATTTTATCAACAGCGCCAGAAAATCCAGCAATGCATCCACCTGGGCCGCCGAATAAGCGATATTCATCGCCTGCAATCCATCTTCTAATAGCTTTCGACACTGTATCATCAGGCGCTTTTCTTCTTCAGATGGACCAATAATAATGAAATCGCGGCAGGCGTTATGCCCGGAATTCTCGACGCCTGACCGAGTGTTTCAGGTCGCTGCTGCTTTAATTTTTCGCTCACCTCATTAGACAAGCCAGACACCTGATTGAAATCCAAAGTCTCCGGCAAACGCAGATGATCATAACGCCGCGCCCGATTGATATCGGTTTGCTGGCGATCGATATAGCCGGCATATTTGGCCTGAATAGCCACTTGTTCGGCAACTTGCGGCAACAATTCCGGCGCATCATCAAGAAACTGCAGTAATTGCTCGATATCCACTTCCGGGCGCCGCAGCAACTCCATCAGACTGGCCTCCTTATTCAACTTCTTACCCCAGAACTGCTCGGCCTGTTGCGCCTGCTCGGTGCCGGCACGAATCCATTTTTTGGATAGCCCCTGTTGCAGGACAGCGATTTGCGCCCGCTTTTGTTCAAAAAAACGCCAACGCTCATCATCCACCAGACCCAACGCCCGGCCTTTTTCGGTCAAGCGCAAATCAGCATTATCTTCACGCAACAACAAGCGATACTCGGCACGACTGGTAAACATGCGATAAGGCTCGCGTGTCCCCCGGGTAATCAAATCATCGATCATCACGCCAATATAAGCCTCATCCCGTGCCGGACACCAGCTTTCCTGCTCCTGTACCCGCCGAGCAGCATTCAAGCCGGCAATCAGACCCTGCGCAGCCGCCTCCTCATAACCAGTCGTGCCATTGATTTGACCGGCGAAAAACAGACCGGATAAATGTTTGGTTTCCAGCGATGATTTTAAATCACGCGGATCAAAAAAATCATATTCAATCGCATAACCGGGACGAATAATTTCAGCCTGCTCAAAGCCCACCATCGAACGTACAAACCGATATTGCACATCAAACGGCAGACTGGTGGAAATACCGTTTGGATACACCTCATGGGTATTCAAGCCCTCCGGCTCGACAAAGATTTGATGTGAATCCCGGTCGGCAAAACGCATCACCTTATCTTCAATCGAAGGACAATAACGCGGTCCTATCCCTTCAATCACACCGGTGTACATCGGCGACTGATCCAGACCACCGCGAATAATGTCATGGGTTTCAGGATTGGTGCGGGTAATATGACACGGAATCTGCTGCGGATGATCATCGACACGCCCCATAAAGGAGAAAACCGGCAATGGTGTATCGCCTTGCTGTACTTGTAACTTGCTGTAATCGATGGTGCGGCCATCGATCCGCGGCGGCGTCCCGGTTTTCAGACGATCGACGCGCAAAGGCAATTCCCGCAAACGTTCGGCCAATGCCACAGAGGCCGGATCACCAGCCCGGCCACCACTGTATTGCTCCAGACCGATATGAATCCGCCCCCCCAAAAAAGTACCGGTAGTCAACACCACAGCCTGGGCGCTAAAAGACAACCCCATCTGCGTCTTAACACCGATGACACGCTCGCCCTGCACAATCAAATCGGCTACGGTCTGCTGAAACAAAGCCAGATTCGGCTGATTTTCCAACATTCCCCGAATCGCTTGCTTATACAACAGCCGGTCGGCCTGAGCCCGGGTGGCACGTACGGCGGGGCCTTTGCTGGCATTGAGAATACGAAATTGGATACCGGCCTTATCGATGGCTTTCGCCATGGCGCCACCCAATGCATCAACCTCTTTTACCAGGTGCCCTTTCCCGATGCCGCCAATCGCTGGATTACAACTCATTTGCCCCAATGTATCGAGATTTTGTGTCAGCAACAGCGTTTTTGCACCACTACGCGCCGCCGCCAGAGCCGCCTCTGTGCCGGCATGCCCGCCCCCGATTACAATTACGTCAAATTTTTTTTGGAAATTCACTGGTCAATACACTTCAAATGGGAATAAGATACTTTACCTTAAGGAAAGCAACTCATATAAGGAATTATCTGTCCGGTTTCACGGTCAGAAAACTGTATATCTTAATGGTTTATGAGGAAAAAATCATGAAAAAACGAAACAAATCGAATCCGTTGCCGAGCCTCGGCCAACAGAACCCGGTGGCAAAATACGCCCGAAAATTTAACAAAGCGCATATTTTCAAAGACAAAACACGCTATCAACGCCACAACAAACATAAAGGCCAGGAGCCTTT
>CAYUAE010000151.1:0-4448 GCA_964442675.1 uncultured Methylomarinum sp. | reverse complement strand
CTCTATCCTAATGTCTTTTGGAAAGGGCTCTGTGCCTTACTTTTATTAAGAAGAGTCTGAAATATTCAGTTCTTTCAGTTTTCGGGTTAAGGTATTTCGACCATATCCTAAAAGCTTAGCGGCCTCATTTTTTTTACCATGCGTTTGAGCGAGAGCGGCCTTAATTAATATTTCTTCGGTAATTGGGATGGCTTGTTTGGCAAGATCGGTCTGTCCTTGGGCTAATTTTTGTATCGCCCATTGCTTAAAGGCATGTTGCCAATCGTCTATTGGCTCGCTGTTTGTGCTGGTTTGCACTGGAGGCGATTTGAGCTCAGGAGGAAGGTCTTGCAGATGAATTTGACGACCTGATGCCATTACCGTTAGCCAACGACACAGGTTTTCTAGCTGTCTGACATTGCCTGGCCAGTCCAAGGATTTTAAAAAGGCTTCAACTTCAGGCGTCAGGATTTTTATGTCGGTTTGCAGCTCTTCTGCACTTTTTTGCAAAAAATGATGCATGAGCAAGATAATATCACCATTGCGCTCTCGTAATGGCGGGATATGTACCCGGATAACATTAAGGCGATGAAATAAGTCTTCTCGAAAACGACCTTCAGCAACGAGCTGCTCAAGATTTTGATGGGTGGCGGCAATAATTCTGACATCAACTTTAGTCGGGATGTGGGCACCGACAGGGTAAAATTCGTTGTTTGCAAGAACGCGTAATAAGCGTGTTTGTAGCTCAATCGGCATGTCGCCAATTTCATCCAGAAACAAGGTGCCACGGTTGGCTTGTTCAAAACGTCCGGATCGGCGGCTGAGTGCCCCGGTAAATGCGCCTTTCTCATGACCAAACAGTTCTGATTCCATTAAGTCCTTTGGAATAGCAGCCATATTTAACGCAATAAAGGGATATTTTGCACGTGGGCTATGGCGGTGTAATGCTTGGGCAACCAGTTCTTTGCCGGTTCCGGACTCTCCGTTAATCAATACTGTGATATGTGAACGTGCAAGTCGCCCGATGGCACGAAAAACTTCCTGCATAGCAGGTGATTCGCCGATTATTTCGGGCAATTGTTGTTGAGAAGGCAGAGATGATTCAGTATTGTTCTGCTTGCGTGCTGCGCAGGCTTGCCTGACTTTATCAACAACCGTATTCAGATCAAAGGGTTTGGGTAAATATTCGAATGCGCCGTGTTGAAAGGCTGAAACGGCGCTGTCCAGGTCAGAGTGGGCGGTCATGACAATGACTGGAAGTTCAGGATATTGGTCTCTGATGGCTTGCGTCAGATCCAGCCCACTAATCCCGGGCATACGAATATCGGTAATTAATACATCGGGGTCTTCATGTTGTAGTGCCGCCATTAAATCATTGCCATGACTAAAGCAGCGTGTATTGAAGCCGTTTTTTTGTAAAGCCTTTTCCAGTACCCAGCGAATGGATTTGTCATCATCAACAACCCAGATAGTATGAGTGCTCATATTATTCATTATTCTCCAAAGGTAAGAATACAGAAAAGCGTGTGTAACCTGGATGACTATCGCATTCGATAAACCCCTGATGCTGATGGATCAGCGATTGGGCGATTGATAGACCAAGTCCAGTTCCTTCGGGGCGTCCGGTAATCATTGGATAAAAAATCTGACTGATAATATCAGGATGGATTCCTGGGCCATTATCGATAATATCGATTTTTACACACAGTTTGTAACGTTGGCGGCCGATAGTAATCCAGCGTTGTATGCGTGATTTAAATATAATTTTTCCACCTTCTGGTAAGGCCTGAACCGCATTACGCGCAATATTAAGGAAAACCTGGATTAATTGATCCATATCTGCTTTTATTTCTGGAATGCTAGGGTCGTAATCGGCGCTAAAAATAATATTTTTTGAGCATTCTGCACTCAGAAGTTGCTTAACGCGCTCTAGTGCCTGATGGATATTCATGGGGGATTTTTGTGCGGGTTTATTAGGCCCCAGCATTTTATCGATCAGCTGCTGCAAGCGATCAGATTCTGCGATAATGATCTGAGTGTATTCTTTTAACTCAGGGGCATCTAATTCAAGCTCTAATAATTGTGCTGCACCACGCAGCCCGCCTAATGGGTTTTTAATCTCATGTGCCAAGCCTCGCGCGAGCATTTTTGCGGTATTTTGTTGGGCAAGAAGTTGTTCTTCACGAGTGATTCGCAGATGATTGTCGACTGCAATGAGTTCAAGTAAAACAGAGTCAAGTTGTTCGTTTTCAATAATGGGGGTCACACTGAAATTAACCATCCGGCTATGTTCAGTATGATTAAGCGGGAGCTCGCGGTCAATGAATTGCTCTTGGGTCTTAAGGCAGTGTTCAAGTGTGCTAAGAAAAGCAGGGTTGCGTGGTTTTAGTAAACTTTGTGCTGTTTTTCCAATTAAATGCTTAGCGCTGTCATCAAATAAAATTTCTGCAGCGGAATTGATATAAATCAGCTTTAATTGCCGGTCAAACAATAAAATAGCTTCATTCAGATGATCTAGGATTTTTTTTTCAAGCATAAGCGCGAAGTCGATGCGATAATAGAAAATACAAGCAACTATAATGCCACAAAGCAAAGCGTGTGGCTATGTGGAGGATATTACTCATTTTCTGAGGAAAGAGAAGGTGGGGAAATAGAAAAAGTTGAGAGGGCGGAAACAAAAAACGCCCCATTATGGGGCGTTTCTGCTTGCAATAAAGGCAGGCTGATATTACAAGCTGTAGTACATATCAAATTCAACCGGATGCGTGCTCATACGCAGGCGCTGAACGTCTTCGGTTTTCAATGCAATATAAGCATCAATGGCATCATCAGAGAATACACCACCGCGGGTCAAGAACTCACGATCTTCATCTAATGCTTTTAATGCTTCGTCAAATGAGAAAGCAACCTGAGGGATTGCTTTTTCTTCTTCAGGCGGAAGATCATAAAGGTCTTTATCCATGGCTTCGCCAGGGTGGATTTTGTTTTGGATGCCATCGAGTCCGGCCATCAGCATGGCTGAGAAACACAAATACGGATTCGCGGTAGAGTCACCAAAACGCAATTCGATGCGGCGACCTTTTGGATTGTTAACAAAAGGAACCCGAATAGAAGCGGAACGGTTACGAGCGGAGTAAGCCAACATAACAGGCGCCTCAAAACCAGGAACCAGGCGTTTATAGCTGTTAGTTGATGCATTGGCAAATGCATTCAGAGCTTTAGCATGTTTAATGATGCCACCGATGTAGAACAATGCTGTTTCAGACAGGCCGCCATACAGGTCGCCAGAAAACAGGTTAACGCCGTCTTTAGAGAGCGATTGGTGGACATGCATACCGTTACCATTGTCACCGACCAATGGCTTAGGCATGAAGGTTGCCGTTTTGCCATAAGCATGGGCAATGTTTTGAACGACATATTTTAAGACCAGGACTTCATCGGCTTTGTTGACCAAGGTGTTGAACTTGGAGCCAATTTCACATTGGCCTGCTGTAGCCACTTCATGGTGGTGAACTTCGGTGGTTTGGCCCATTTCTTCCAGAACCAGGCACATGGCAGAACGCATGTCTTGTAAGGAGTCGACAGGCGGTACTGGAAAGTAGCCACCTTTAATGCCTGGTCGATGGCCGATATTGCCATCTTCATAGACTTTTTCTGAATTCCAGTGAGATTCTTCAGAATCGACTTGGTAGCCGCAGCTTCCCATGGTGCTGGACCAGCGCACATCATCAAATACGAAAAATTCATTTTCCGGACCAAAAAAAGCCGTGTCGGCAATGCCTGTAGATTTCATGTAAGCTTCGGCACGTTTGGCAATGGAACGTGGGTCACGTGCATAGCCTTGCATGTCTTTAGGTTCGATGATGTCACAGCGTAAAATCAAGGTGTTGTCATCGAAAAACGGGTCAATGACTGCGGTGGCTGGATCAGGCATCAGGATCATATCGGATTCGTTAATGCCTTTCCAGCCGGCAACTGACGAACCGTCGAACATATTGCCTTCTTCAAAGGTGTCTTCATCGATTGTGTGAGCAGGGTAAGTGACATGCTGCTCTTTTCCGCGAGTATCGCAAAAACGGAAATCGACAAATTTAATGTCGTTTTCCTGGATCATTTTTAAAACGTTGTCTACTGACATGAGTTAAGGTCTCCCGTGTTGTTATGTGTTACTTAATGGGTAAAAAATTAAGCGAATATAACGATACCATCAAATAATTTAATATGCCATAAAAACAAAGCCCCCAGCTATATTTTGAGACAATAACTGAGGGCTTTGAGGTGTTTACAAAAGCGATTAGGTCAAGTTAGAACGTGATGATGAAATCTGCCGCCACTTGAACCTGCTCGTTTTTATTACCGCCAAAGGCTTTGCCGGCACCATTAGTATCGGCCCAGTCATAACGGACTTCTGGTCGGAATTTCAGCCAGGAAACAGGCGAGTAATTAACACCGGCTGAGATGGCGTAATA
>CAYUAE010000150.1:0-4451 GCA_964442675.1 uncultured Methylomarinum sp. | reverse complement strand
TGATCCGACCAATACGCGGCCTGTGTCCGAACAGGGCGAAAAAAACGACGCCAGCCAGGGGCATCAATAACAATAAATACGCCGCAATCATTGATCCACCTCATTTAATCGATTCATTTGATCCACATCCAGACTGTCGATACTGCGACTGATATGCAAAAAGAAAATACCAAATAAAATAGCCGCCACTAACACATCAAAAGCAATACCCAACTCTACGACCATCGGCATACCGCGGGTCGATACAATGGCGGCAAAAAACAAACCATTTTCTATCGACATAAACCCCACCACATGGGCAATCGCATGACGATGGGAAATCATCAACAACATGCCTAACAACACCACAGACAAGCCGACTGCCAAGGCGTTTACCAACACAACCGAGGTATTTTGAATAACCGGGTGCAAAACATAATAGCTGAATACAACAAGCGTCGCGCCGCCCAACATCACCGCTGTATTGTTTTTCAAGGCTTCGACATCGCGATGCAGGTTCAATTTGTAAACCTGCTTATGCAGCATCCAGGGAATCAGAAAAACCTTCAGCACCAGGGTGATTGCGGCTGAAATATACAAGTGCGCATTGTCCATGCTGTAACCGGCCAGCGCGGTTGCCAACACCAGTAACAGACCTTGCAGCGCGAACACAAAAATCAACCGCAACAACCGACCCTGCCCCAACATCAAAAATGAGGTCAGGCCAATCAACGCCGCAATCGATAAAACGCCTTGCGTATAAAAATCCAGTTTAATCAGTTCCATTAGCGTGATGCCTCCAAAATAATATGACTCAACAAGCCCAACAGCCCTAATAAATAAGCAAAGCTTAAAAATTCCTGAACTCGAAACAAGCGCATTTTAGCCAGAGCCGTTTCTGCAATTGCCAGGAATACAGCCAGCACCGCCAGTTTCAATAACAACCATAACAGCGCCGAACCTAAAGCCGAGGGGGCAAAATCAACGGCAATTCCCCACGGGAAAAAGATATTGCTGATAAGTACGCCATACAACATCAACTTGATGGCGCTGGCCCATTCAATCAATGCCAGGTGGCGGCCACTGTATTCCAGAATCATCGCTTCATGGATCATGGTCAGTTCCAGATGCGTTGCCGGGTTATCGACCGGGATACGCCCTGTCTCAGCAATAGCCACCAGAATCATCGCAAACAACGCGAATACAAATGATGGCCGCAAGACGATACCCTGATCCAATACATAACCAATGGCACTGGCCAGATTGGTGCTGGAGGCCGTCATGGTCAGCGTAAAAATCGCCATTAACATGGCAGGCTCTGCCAATGTTGAAATGGTCATCTCACGGGAGGCTCCCATGCCACCGAACGCCGTACCGATATCCATGCCAGCCAGGGCCTGAAAAAAACGTGCGAAGGCGAAAAAACCCACCAGCACAATCACGTCGGCACTGGCCGCAGTAGGTAAATCAATACTGATTAACGGCACCACCGATGCCGCTAAAATCATCGCAGAAAACACGATATAAGGGGTTGCGATAAACAACCATGATGCAGTATGTGAAACCAAAGGCTGTTTATGCGTTAATTTCAGCAAATCCCGATAAGGCTGGAGTAACGAGGGTGCCTTGCGATTTTGCAAGCGACATTTCCACCATTTGACCCACCCCACCAGCAATGGCGCCAACACAATAAACAACAGCGTTTGTATAAAAGCAAAAATCCAATTCATCAGCTGACCACCCAAAGCAGAAAAATTAAGGTTACGAATGAATATGCTAGATAAACCCGGATATTCCCGGTCTGAAGCCGGCCGACCATCCGCGCCAACTCATACACCAGAAGTTCAATCGGGTTATAAATCCGTCGCCAGCTATGATCATGCACTTGAAGCTGATAGCGAATTTCACTCACTTGTTGAGGCACGCCGCTGGATTGTTTTTCAATATTTTCATCCAGCTCCCAGACTTTGGCGAAAATACGACGGAACGGCATCATAAAAGCCACCGAGTTGTATTGCATACGATGGTTCAAGCCGCCATAACCGCAATCCCAGGTTTCGGTGCGTTTAAATGCCATGGCAGGATCCCGGCGCAAGTACCAAAAACTAACGCCACCGGCCAATAACACACCGAGCAAAACCAAAGGTGCCGCATAAGATGCCTGCTCGGCCGAAACCGGTGCCAGCCAGAACCAATTGACAGCGGCCTCATTCGGCAAGGCATAACCAATAATTTGAATCGAAACATTATCCAGCAGGCTGATCACCATACCGGGAATAATCCCGACCAGAAAACACAAGCCGGCCAATAAGGACAACGCTGCCAACATCCCCTTATCCTGGGTCTCTTCAGCCTTTTCGGCATGGCGACTGCGCGGTAAACCTAAAAACATGACACCGTAAACATTGACAAAACAGGCTGCCGCCAATGCCGCCGTCAGCGCTAATGCGGCCGCTGCCACTGGAATCAAGCTACGCAATACTGCATTATCGATAACATCGACGCGCAAGGCAGTTTGAAAGGCCAGCCATTCGGAAACGAAGCCATTAAATAACGGTAATGAGGCAATACTCATACACGCCACTAAAAACAACTTACTGGTATGCGGCATACGTTTGATCAAGCCACCCATCTCATCGATATTGAGGCTATGAACCTGATGTTGAATAACGCCTGCACCGAGAAACAACAGATTTTTAAACAAGGCATGATTAAAGGCATGAAATAATGCCGCCATAAAGCCTAATGCAGCGATTTCAGGGTGTCCCTGGTCAAGAAAAATCATCGACAGCCCCAGCACCATAAAGATGACGCCAATGTTTTCAACTGAACTGTAAGCCAGCAAGCGCTTCAGATTGTTTTGCATCATGGCGTAAAAAATACCGGCCAATGATGATAAGGCGCCGATAACGAGCAACACCACGCCCCATTCCCATTGAATATTGCCCAGCAATTCAAAACAAAAGCGAATCAAGCCATACAGTGCAACCTTCAACATCACACCACTCATCAAGGCGGAAATATGTGACGGGGCAACCGGGTGTGCTTCAGGCAACCACACATGAATCGGCACCAAACCGGCTTTCATGCCAAAGCCAAGCAATGCCAAAACAAAGGCAACAGACGCCCAGGTGACCGATAAATCAGTATCCCGGAAAGCATCAAAGGTAAAACTGTAATCGGGAGAAAAACCGGCAATGACACCAAACCCCAAAATGATGGCAATTGCTCCGACTTCAGCCATGATCAGATAGAGAAAAGCCGCGCGTCGGTTGGCCGCTTCCTGGTGCTGAAAAGACACCAGAAAATAACTGGCTACCGACATCAATTCCCAGGCAATCATAAAAAAGAACGCATCATCTGCCAGCAGCACCATAAACATGCCGGCTATAAAAATACCGGTAAACAGGCCAAGTATGGCGAATGAATCCTCCTGCTCATCATAATCTTTGACATAGCCTGGCCCAAACAGACTCACAGCGGCCACAGCCAGGCCGATAATCAAATAAAAAAAGCCGGATAAACTGTCCAGACGCACATGCCACGGCAGCCACGGCAATCCCAAAACCAGCTGATCCCGTATTATGGTCTCTGACACTAATACGCTGATACCTGACAGAATTGCCGAGACACCTGCCAACCCCAGACACAGAAAAACCAGTTGCTGCAACCGCGATTGAAAGCATGTTGGCGACAACGCATCGGCAATAAACTGCTCGGCTGCGGGCGGCAAACGAACCCCTTTGTCCAATGCTTTGGCAAAACCCGTTGCCAAAACGGTCTGCTGCCGGATCAGCAATGCCAAAAGTGCAGAACCCAGGCTCAACACGATGGCCAGATAAGCTAAAAATAAAATCATATGTCCACTCAATACCCTTTAGTTAAAAATAGGAATGAATCAGAACCCCCAACCAGGCGCACATCATCAAGACGAAAAAACCCTGCATCAAACGATAGATACCTGCTTCATCAGACGGATCGGTATCAGGCATGAAATATTCCACAATACCCATCAATTTTTCACAGCCTTTCAAGCGTTTATGCTGTTGCGATATCAAACGACTTAAATATTCAGCCAACGTCCAGCCTAATCCGCTCAGCACCACCCCATAAACTGCAATTTCCCGTTCCCAGGCCCAGGCGCTCATAAACATGCCGACACCTAAAAGCAGCATCAAACATAAAAAACAAAAAATAACTGCAAACAAAACACGAACAAACAACCTGCGGTCACAGGCCGCCTGCCGGTAAATTTCCAGCAAAATCGTTAAATCATTTTTATCGGTACATTTCATCTGTTATGCCATCGCCAATCGTTTGTACGCTCAACACAAACATCTTTAGCTATTTTCATGCCAGATTTGATGTTACTTGGCTCACCCCCGTATAAACCGGGATATTTTTCGTTTTACCGCTCAACACATACGATAAAAAGTGTGGCAAAAAATAAAAATGGTTGAAATAAACCAATG
>CAYUAE010000149.1:0-4484 GCA_964442675.1 uncultured Methylomarinum sp. | reverse complement strand
GCCTGAGTATTCTACTTATCCTGGCCTTTTATCGCTTCTGGGCCTGGTTGCATTAGACAGGTTTTACGATGGGTTTCGCTGACGCTCTACCCATCCTACCAGACGACAGCCTGAATTGACCACAATCAAGCCAATAATGGCGCGATGACTAATGAGACAATCGACATCAGTTTAACCACGATATTAAGCGAAGGCCCTGAGGTATCCTTGAAGGGATCACCGACCGTATCGCCGCAAACAGCGGCTTTGTGCACATCACTGCCTTTGCCGCCGTAAGCGCCACCTTCAATCAGTTTTTTGGCATTGTCCCAGGCACCGCCGGCATTCGCCATAAACAAGGCCATTAAGACACCCGCCAGCAGAGAGCCTGCCAGCAAGCCGCCTAACGCTTCTTTATTCAACAAAAAACCCACCAACACCGGCGTTGAAATCGTGACCAACCCTGGCAAAATCATTTCCCGCAACGAGGCTTTGGTTGAAATTTCGATACAGCGGGCCGAATCCGGTTTGACATCGCCTTCCATCAGGCCTTTGATTTCACGAAATTGACGCCGCACTTCTTCCACCATCGCCTGCGCCGCTTTACCGACCGAGTCCATCGTCATCGACGCAACCAGAAAAGGCACTGAACCGCCAACAAATAAACCGATCACAACGAGCGGATTCAATAAATCGATTTTGTCCAGATGAGCGGCCTGGGCATAGGCGGAAAACAGCGCTAACGCTGTCAATGCCGCCGAACCAATCGCAAACCCCTTCCCCACCGCTGCGGTCGTGTTGCCAATCGCATCAAGTGAATCGGTTATTTTTCGTGTTTCAGGGCCTAATTCAGCCATCTCACTGATGCCACCGGCATTATCGGCAATCGGTCCATAGGCATCCACCGACATCGTAACGCCTGTCGTCGCCAACATGCCCACGGCGGCAATACCGATGCCATATAAACCGGCTGAATAATAAGACACGAATATCGCCATACAAATCCCCAAAATAGGCAATACAACCGAACGCATACCGATACCTAACCCTGCAATAATATTGGTGGCGGGGCCAAATTTAGAGGCTTCAGCAATTTTTTCAATCGGGCTTTTAGCCGTGTAATAATCGGTGACACGGCCGATAAACACCCCGGCCAATGTGCCGCCGAACAGGGCCCAGAATGGCCCATCCACCGATGTTATCCGTTCGTCGTGATAAAACTGAATACCGGTTTGATGAATCAGAACATAGGCCATCGCTAAAAATAATAGCGCTGCAATCCAGGTTACCGCTTCTAAGGCATGCGCCGGATGACGGTTTTTTAAAACCTGCATCGCCAACACGCCGATGATCGAAGCAAAAAGTCCTAATACAATCAGCGCAATGGGTAAAATTAACGCTTTTGTCTGCATGACCTCGCTATCGACAAAATTTGTTGCAGCCGATGCAATGACGATGGAAGCCACCACTGACCCGACATAAGACTCAAAAATATCGGCCCCCATCCCTGCCGTATCACCGACATTATCACCGACATTATCGGCTATCGTCGCAGGGTTCCGGGGATCATCCTCAGGAATACCGGCTTCGACCTTACCGACCAGATCAGCACCGACATCGGCCGCTTTGGTGTAAATCCCCCCGCCAATACGGGCAAATAACGCAATCGATGACGCGCCCATGGCAAATCCGCTCATAATGGAATAATTCGCCACGTTGGAAGGATCAATCAATAGAAAAACGATGGCCAGGCCTGTCAACCCCAAAGAGGCCACCGAAAGCCCCATCACCGAGCCACCCCCGAAAGCGATCATCAGCGCCGCGCCCATGCCTTTCTGGTTGGCGGCTGCAGAGGTTCTGACATTGGTTTTTGTGGCCGCTTTCATACCAAAAAAGCCGGCCAGCATAGAACAGGTCGCACCGCCTAAAAAGGCAAAGGCAGTCGCCGGATTGATTTTAAAGTAAATCAAACTCGCCACAATCAACACAAAAACAACCAGAATCCGGTACTCTGCTTTTAAGAACACCATGGCGCCTTCATGAATCAAGTCGGCAATCTGCTGCATTTTTTCACTGCCCGCATCGACTTTTAGAATTAACCTGTAAATAATAAATGCCAATAACAAACCGCCTGCGCCGGCGATCGATGCGGCTGCTGTAAAAATTTCGATATTCAAAGGAATTCTCCTGTTGTCAATACACGTGACTAATGCATAAATTGTTCAAAACGGGTTTCTTTTTCCAGCAATTCCTTTTGCAACATGATGCTCAGTTTAGGGGTGATGATTTCGTTTTTTGTTAAATAATTTAATGTTTCCTGCTCTTTCAGCAAGATCGTCTTTTCGCCCTGTTGCAGATTATAGGCGGTAACGATTTCATAATTTTCTTCAATCATTAAATCGAGATTTCGTTTCGTGTTCTCTGCAATTTTCTGATACAACGCAATCGTTTTCTGTAACGCTTCAGCGTCATCGAATATTTCCTTGAGACTGGTGTTCGGCAGGTTCTGAAGATGGGCAATAGCATCCTTTAACAATTTATACTGGACGCGGTAGTACACATACAATTCCTGAGGCGTCAACAACGGCGAAGGTAAAAACAAAATACGCCGGATAAAATTGATCAGCGCCTCAATCATATCGACCGGAAAGCGTTCGTTGATGGCTTTTAATTGTGGCTGTCCTTTCTCTACCCGCTTCATTTGAATATCCAGAAGATTCAGGATTTTTTTGTAGATTTTTTCATTGATTTCACCACGTCGGTAAATTTCCTGCAATTTGGCTTTTTCGGTACCCAATACAAAAACGCGCAACAGTCTTTCAGAGTGTTTCCTGTCATCACCAATTTTTTGGCGGAACTCTCGCATGACCTCATCATGCTTTTGCTGATAAATTTTAATCAGCTGACTATACAGGCGTTGGGTTATTTTTTTCTCCAACAACAGGCGATCCAGTGTTTTTATCACCTCATCGAAAATCAATGCCTTACTTTTAAAATACCCCACCTCTTCAAATTCGGTCAGCGCATCGATCCCTAAGTGATGAATGACTTTTTCAATACTCAACGCTTTGACCAATAAGGTAAAATAAATACAGCCGATAACAATCGCAGTCAGAAACTCCTTGATAGTAAACGTATATTGCCATTGCGGCAGGGTTAAATCATCCGGAATCAACAACACCATGATGACGGCTAAAGAGCCGCGCAGACTCCCCCAGGACAATAAATGCATCCACCGTAATGGAATCGGCTCTTCTTTTTTTACCAGGTTGAGAAATCCCAGGGACGGATAAATGGCTACCGCACGACCGATCATCACAATTACAATCGCAATCGCAATGGGCATCACCGCAATATGCAAGGAAATAGATTGTTCAACGAACAACAGCCCCATCAAAATAAACACCAGTGAATTGGCGATAAAGGCAAAATATTCCCAAAATTTCTCCATATATTCTTCAACACCCGATGACATTTTATAACGCCCAAAATTGCCAATGACCATCGATGCCACCATGGTCGCGATAATGGGTGAAAAGTGCATAAAATGCCCTGCAATCACGATATGCTCGGAAATCACCTCCGTCAAAATAAACGTAAAGTGGGCAACGAGTAGCGTCAATGTGATTTCCAGATGCTCATGTCCTCTGACCCATTCGATCATCTTGGAAAACAAAAAGCCCATGAAAAGACCGAATAAAACCCCGCCAAACAACATGATACAAAAATCCAGCCCACCATCGATCAATGCGCCCCAGCTGGTTGCTCCGGTAGACATAATGCCCAGAATAACCAGAAAAGCGGCAAATGCCGTTCCGTCATTGAGTAAACTTTCCCCCTCGAAGATCAAGGTCAGGCGCCTTGGCGCACCATATTGTTTAAACAAAGCCAAAACAGCAACCGGGTCAGTCGCTGAAATAATGGCACCGAACAACAACATGACCATAAGCGGCACGTGAAAGCCGAGATAATTGAAAATGTAGTATCCGGTTACGCCAATAAATGCCGTCGATAACAATAAACCGACGATAGCCAGCAGACTGATGGCACGGATATTGGCCAGCATATCATCAATCTTGATGTTATAGGCCGATTCAAAAATGAGGATGGGAAGGAAAACAAAAAACAGCAATTCCGGCGTTAAATCAAGGCTGGTGATAAAAGAAAAGCTTTCGATACTGGCCAATGGCACCAATAAAGACCCCACAATCACCAACAAAACGGTGTACGGCAGCTTTATTTTTTCAGCAATGACATAAACAGCCAGTGAAATCAGTATCAAACTGAATAACGACAGGAACACATCAAGATTCATTAATTCACCATTCCTTCAACGAGATGAAAAATAGATGCTTCGCACATGCATTCGGCATACCCATCATTGATTTTTTGTCGGAAACAAGGCGAAAAACTGAAGACTGAGCGATGAAAATTCATATGTGAAGCGTCTATATGCCAAAATCACCATTTTACTGTGAAACGCCCTCCCGGATAAAACTTATTTA
>CAYUAE010000148.1:0-4507 GCA_964442675.1 uncultured Methylomarinum sp. | reverse complement strand
GTAATACATTAATCAGCTGTTTACCCTCCAGGTGTTGAAAAACAGGTTTTCCAGCCGTACCGGAGGGTTCTCCGGCATCGTAGAATCGGCAGATCAGGCCTTTATTAGTTTGAATCCGGTAGGCGTAAACCAGATGGCTGGCATCGGGATAGTGCTGGCTGTAATGGATAAGCAGCTGTTTGGCCTGTTGTTCCGAATCGCACGGCAAAAGCAAGCTGATAAAACGGGATTTTTTAATGATTTCTTCGGTTTGAGCCGGTTTTTTGACGATACGCATAGGTTAAAGCAAGCGGGCAATATCGGGATATTGGCTTAACAGCGTCTGCCGGAATTGTTCAATCGGTGATTCTTGTAAGCGCTGCTCCGCCGATAAAGGAACCTGGATTTCACGCACCACATGCATCGGCGGGTTGGATAAAAAGATGATGCGGTCGGCCATAGCGATCGCTTCGCGCAGATCGTGGGTGACAAATAAAACGGTATGTGGGCGTTGTCGCCAAAGCTGCATCAATAATTGCCGAACCTGGCGCGCGGTCGGTGCGTCGAGTGATACGAATGGCTCGTCCATCAGTAAAATATCCGGATTGATGGCGAAGGCACGAATGATAGCAACGCGGCGGCTCATGCCCAGTGACAGGTGTTCAGGGTAACTTTGCTGTACCCGGGTTAGCTGCATGGTTTCCAACAAGTCATCCAGTATTCTGGCGTCAATTTTGTCGTGACAAGCGAGTTCAATATTTTCACGTACCGTATGCCAGGGCAAAAGGCGCGGGTTTTGAAAAACATAACCGATTTTGGCAGGTTTCGTGCCGGGTAATACGATTTGGCCGTCAAATTGTGTGTCCAGGCCGGCGATAATATTCAACAATGTGGTTTTGCCACAACCTGAAGGCCCGACCAGACAAACGAATTCGTGTTGGGCAACATTAAATTCCAGGTTGGCAATCGCCTGGTGAGCGCGTTCCGGGTGTTGCTTGTCCGGATAGGTTTTGTTGTGAATCTGAATCAGAAAATCATTCACCGGCGCCACCTCAGTGCTTTTCTGTCCAATGGCTTTAACAGCAACAGTTCAATCAACTGAATCACTGCCACAAAGGCAATCGTGTAGGCCAAAATGCTGGCAACATCAAAAAGCTGAAAGAAAATATGCAGCTGATAGCCCATGCCGTCACTGCGACCTAATAATTCGACCACCAGGATAATTTTCCAAATCAGTGCGATGCCGGAGCGGGTCGCTGCCATCACATAAGGATGCAGCTGTGGCCAGATGACATGGCGTAGTGTTTTTAATTTACTGAAGCGGAAGCTTTGCGCCATTTCCAGTAAATCTTTATCCAATGCGCGGGTGCCTTCTCGGATGGTGACGATAACATTAGGCAGTTTATTGATGACAACGGCAGTAATGGCGGCAGATTCCACCAGGCCGAACCAGACATAACAAAGAATAATCGTAACCAGGGCAGGGATATTTAAAAAAATTACCAGCCATTGGTCGAAAAAGGTATTCAATGCCTGATGACGTCCCAAGGCGATGCCGAATGCGCAGCCGAGCAGCATGGCAATGCTGAAACTAAGGCCTAAACGCATCAGCGTGATACCCAAATGATGGGGTAATTCACCAGAAATGATGGCTTGCCAAAGGACTTGAGCGACATGAATGACATCCGGCAATACCGGGCTGTTTAGCCACATGGCCAGACCCTGCCAGGATAAAAAAAACACACCGGTCGAAATCAGCGATAAAACACGCGCACGAGCGAAAAAAGATTTCATTTATCGGTCAAATACCAGAATGTACCCGATTGAATCTGTTCTGACGAGCCGGTTAATTTATTATGGCTCAATTTTCTCAATAATCGGTAAATCGTTTCAGCGGCGGCGCGTTTTTTAGGTGACCAGTCCGTTACCTGGCCGGCACAGTAACGCCTGCGGAGCAGGCTTTGTTCAGCGCTGTTTTTACTTTTTGTTAATGGCAAAATCGCGTTCCATGCGTCGTCATCTGTGCACAGCAGTTGACGGGCTTTGGCAACATCGTTAAAAAATTGATTGAGTGCGGGTTGATGTTTGTTGGCCCATTGCCGGTTAAACACATAGCCGAGCATAGGCAAGCCTTGTTTGATACCGAGTTCTGCCAGGATTTTCTGCCCATCTAAAACCTGCCGATAACCTTTGGCCTGTAGGCGGGCGGCAAAATGCCAATAGGTCAATACGGCATCCAGGCGGTTTTGTAATAATTGTTGATTGAGTATGGGCGGTGCGCCGAAGACTTTTTGTACGCTTTGATCAAGATTTACAGATTGTGTTTGCGCCAATGCTTGTAATAATAACCAGTTTTTATCCAGTTCTCCACCAGCGATACCGAGTTTTAAGCCGGCCAGGTCAGAGACTTTTTGTATAGGGCTCTGATTGGGGACAATCAGTCCAGCCGAGGCTTCAGAATAGGGGTAAAAGGTATAATCATGACCTTGGCTGCGAAGCCTGGATACCCAGATCCAGTCGGCGACAATCATGTCCACGGTATCGGATTGCAAGGCGATTTTGCCGGATTGTGGACTCGCCAATGGCATTATATTTAATTGATACGGCGCGTTTTGAGTTAATCCGGCATTTTTTAAGGCAGTGAGTTCCCAGTTGACCGTACCAAATGCCAAAACGCCTAAGCGAAAGATTGGCTTTTCGGCTGCAAAGCCGTTTAAACTGAAGAGTAGTGCGATGAATGCAGTATAAAATTTAAACATTATAGTCGTTAGCGAGGTTGAGGCGGTTTAAAAAAGTAGCGTGAGAGGGTGGTTCTACCTTTTATACCCATGCAATCCTGCCTGTTAGATGAGTATTTTATAGGATAAGGCAAAATACGCTATTGTGTAAACCCAGCACCTTGTCCTGAAGAACAAGGCTTTGTGTATGAAATTTTTATTGCACATTTTTATCCTCGCCATAAATGGTGAGGCATTATAAGGTGCTGGGTAAAATACTTGGCATAGAACCAAGCATAAAAAAAGGGAGCAAATGTGGCTCCCTTTTTTAGTTTAAAACGAACGATGCTTAGCGATCTGTTCTTTTGTAAGTGACGCGACGGTTTAAGGCGCGGCCTTCTGCCGTATCATTTGGCGCAACAGGTCGGCTTTCACCATAACCGACGGTAGTTAAGCGTTCAGGCGCTATGCCATGGCGAATCAATTCAGCCTTAACGGCTTCAGCCCGACGTTGGGATAATTTCAGATTGTAAGCTTCTGAGCCTGTGCTGTCCGTATGGCCTTGAATTTCTAAGGTTAATTCAGGGTTCAGTTTTAAGACTCTAACCGCATTGGTGATCATGTCGTGATAAACCGATTTGATTTTAGCGCTGTCAACGTCAAACAATACGCCGCGGAACGTCCAGCAGCCATGTTTATCAACAATAGCGCCTTTAGGGGTATCTGGACATTGATCTTTTGAGTCAACGACACCGTCACCATCACTGTCTTTTTCACGAATAATGGGGTGACCACCTTTGAAGAATACATTTTCGACAAAATTTGCCATGCCAGCTTCTGTTGCAATATTTTGTCCGTTGACAGAAAAACCACACTGACCCACAGTGCTGAGGTCATTTAATGTTGCTTTACCGGCTTCATCGGCTTTATTGCCAACCCAGACGGTATAGATGCAAAGTCTGTCGCCGTATTGTTCTTTTAAGGTTTGTGCTGATGGGACAGGGGATGTTGAGCTTTCGACGCCATCACTGAAAATGATTAAAGCAATATTGCCTTCGGCATTTTTCAGGTCATTTTTAGAGGCATTTAAAGCATTTGCCATGGGCGAGCCACCACTTGAACAGGTTAATGTGGCGATGGTACTTTCAAAACCTGATTTTGAATAATTTTGAACGGGTTGGTTGAGTTTTGTAAACGACCAATCCAGGCACGGACCAAAGCCAAAGCTTCTCAGGCCAGATGCCAGGGCTACATCAGGAATCGTTTGATTAAATCGATGTAACAGTTCTTTTTCGACATCAAATTTTGTTTCTCCTGAAAATGGCGCCGCTTCATAAATACTGCTCATTGAGGAGGATGAGTCATTAATCACAAAAAAAGTGTTCGTTTTTTGGACAAGATAACCACTTTTGACTTTCGCATTCAGGTCTTGTGCCTGAAATGGCGTGAGGCTACTGGTAGACTGGGTGGCGCAGCCTGTTAAAACGGCGCTGGCCATCAAGGCTGATAATAATGCTGTTTTTTTCATAAAAGAGTCTCCGTGTTTATGATGTTTTTCTAACGTTTGTAGTGTAACGGTATAATTTACGATTGGATAGTACAGATGCAATAGATAACGTAAAATGATACTCCGGTTTATCTGAATGCAGAATGAATAGCGCTTATCACTATCATTATGTGAGGGCTATCAAGCGATGCGTTTGAATGCGGCCTGTTCTATTGCCGGAAAATACGCTAAAAGATTTTTTTAATCTAAGAAAATATATCAATGACTATAAAAACACGTTTTGCACCCAGCCCAACGGGCTATT
>CAYUAE010000147.1:0-4558 GCA_964442675.1 uncultured Methylomarinum sp. | reverse complement strand
GGCTTCAAATTGAGCATGATTTAACCGCATCATACCGTTGGAAATGGCGGGCCGCAACCACCTCGGTCGCGCGTAAGCGCCGGGCATCTTCCCAAAAACGCTCGGCCAGTTTGGCCAGTTCATACATCAGGGCAATATCGGCTTGAATCCGCTTCTCAATTTCAGGTCGAACGACTTTGACGATGACGTCGTCGCCATTTTTTAAGGTCGCCGTATGGACCTGAGCGATGGACGCCGAGGCTAACGGTTCTGCATCGAAGTGTTTAAAGGTTTCAGCAATCGGCTGGCCGATTTGCTGTTCGATAATCTGACAGGCTAAGTCGTTGGGAAAAGGGGGGACGCGATCCTGTAATTTAATCAGTTCATCGGCAATGTCTTCTGGCAGCAGGTCTTTACGGGTGGAAAGCGCCTGGCCGAACTTTACATAGATAGGCCCTAAGTCTTCCAGTGTCTTTCGAATACGCACGCCACGGGGTTCAGGTTTTTTTTTGACCCAATAAACCGGCGACAGGAAAACCAGGTAACGGATGGGCCGGAACAAGGGCAGCTTCAGGACAATTTCATCCAGTCCGTGAATGATCATGACCCAGTTAATATGGAATAAGCGCAGCAGTGTTTTAGGGCGAATCACAGTGTTACCTAAAAAAGGGTTGTAAGGATTATGTGAGAGTGTCTGTCAGGCGTTTTATTCTGGCTTCCAGGCGGTCAACGTCGCTACGCAGAACATCTACCTGCTGATAAAATATTTCAGCTTCTGCGATGGCTGGCAAATCACGGCTTTCTTCCTGCAAAAATTCTTCCAGATTCAAGCGAAAGGTTTCCAGTGTTTGCTGGCTCCAGGCTTTGCTACTGCGGAAAAGTGTGCCAATTTTATGCGCAATCACATCACCGGTCAGTTTGGCGAGCTGTTCTTCCAGATCAATGTCCAGTTTTTTGAATAATTGCTGAAACTGATGTCCGCTATGGGTATCGCCTTCGATTTTGAGTTTATCCTCGGTCTGTAGCGTGTCGGCAGCGAGCAGAGTGAGGCCTAAGGCGCTGAGGCTGCCTTCGATACGCGTGTCAACGTCGCCGACATAATCTTCCAGAACCTGAATGCTGTTGTCGGTTGGACAAAAAAACACGGTCTCGGCAAACGGTTGAATGGTGATAGCGATGACTTTGCCGGATAAAGGTTGTAAAAACACCGTGGCATCTTCGTCTAATGCCAGGTATTGATTCAATGCTGTTTCCAGAACGCCGGTCAGAATAGGTTTTATCAACATACGGGCATCAGAATTTATAACCGCGATGGATCGCGACAATGCCCTGGGTCAGGTTAAAATATTCACAGCGCTCAAGGCCGGCATTTTCCATCATCTGTTTCAATTCATCCTGTTTAGGATGCATACGGATCGATTCAGCCAGATAGCGATAACTTTCTTCATCTTTTGCAACCAGTGCACCGATTTTAGGCAGCAGTTTAAATGAATAAAAATCATACACTTTTTCGGTGATTTTATCGGTCGGGTGCGAGAATTCCAGCACGATGACCCGGCCGCCAGGTTTCAACACCCGGGTCATTGAGCGTAATGCTGCATCCTTGTCGGTGACATTTCTAAGTCCAAAACCAATGCAGACGCAATCAAAGGTATTGTCGGCAAAAGGCAGGCATTCAGCGTTGACCTGGGCGTATTGAATGTTATCGACCAGGCCTCGGTCGATCAGTCGATTGCGGCCGGTACGCAACATGGCGGCATTGATGTCGGCCAGCACCACCTGACCTTTGGGGCCGACTCTTTTTTCAAATAAGGCAGTCAGGTCGCCGGTGCCGCCAGCTAAGTCGAGTACCTTGTCTCCGGCCCGGACATTGGCGAGTTGAACGGCAATTTTTTTCCAGAGACGATGAATGCCTAAAGACATTAAATCGTTCATGATGTCGTATTGATCGGCAACCGAATCAAAAACGCCGCGTACCATTTTGACTTTTTCGTCTTTGGGCACTTCTTTAAAACCAAAATGGGTCGTATTTTCGTGTGTCATAATTTTTTAAGTATTCGAGGGCGCCTGGCGTTCGATGCCTTGCGCTTTAAGTTCATTCAGGTAATGTTGCCACAGGCTCTCGTATTCATTGCCGAGTTTATATAATAAATCCCAGGAATAAATGCCACTCTCATGGCCATCGCTGAACTGGAAGGCTACGGCATAATTGCCAACCGGTTTAATATTGGAAATTGTGACATTTTCCTTACCGGTTTGCAGGATCTCCTGGCCTGGAGCGTGGCCTTGTGCTTCAGCCGAGGGCGTATATACACGCAAATATTCACACGGCAGATGGAAGACTGTGTCATCGTCAAATTTGACTTCGAGGATGGCGGAAGCCTGATGGAGTTTGAGTTCAACCGGGACTTTTCCGGTTGGCTCTGCAAATAGGCGCATACTCATAGGATATAACGACTCAAATCTTCGTCTTCGGCAAATTCAGTTAAATGACTATCAACATAGGCGCTGTCAATGACCACAGTTTTGTCGCTTAGGTCAGGCGCCTGGAATGAGATGTCTTCCAGTAATTTTTCCAAAATGGTATGCAGTCGGCGTGCGCCGATGTTTTCCGTGGTTTCATTCACTTGCCAGCCCAGTTCGGCGATACGTTTGATGCCGTCCTCGGTGAATTTCAGGTCGACTCCTTCGGTTTCCAGCAAGGCCTGATACTGCTCGGTCAATGAGGCATCGGGTTCAGTCAGGATACGAACAAAATCATCGGCCGATAAGGCATCAAGCTCAACCCGAATAGGAAAACGTCCCTGTAATTCAGGAATCAGATCCGAAGGTTTGGTCAAATGGAATGCGCCGGATGCGATAAACAGGATATGGTCGGTTTTAATCATACCGTATTTGGTGCTGACCGTGCTGCCTTCAACCAGTGGTAGCAAATCACGTTGTACGCCTTCGCGAGAGACTTCTCCACCGCTGCCGCCTAATTCCGAGCGCTTGCAGACTTTATCGATTTCATCCAGGAAAACAATGCCATTCTGTTCCACAGCTTCTACCGCAGACAGCTTGATATCGTCTTCGTTTATCAATTTAGCCGCTTCTTCTTCTTGTAAAACTTTCAGCGCATCTTTGATTTTTAATTTCGTTGTTTTAGAGCGGTTGGCGCTGATGTTTTGAAACAAGCCTTGTAATTGACTGGTCATTTCTTCCATTCCCGGTGGCGCCATGATTTCAACGCCTAATGGGGGTGAATTGACATCAATTTCGACTTCTTTATCGTCCAGCTCGCCTTCGCGCAGTTTTTTGCGGAATTTCTGACGAGTGCTGGTTTCGGTTTCAGAGAGCATGCCGCCGTCGGGTGCAGGCAGCAGAATATCGAGAATTTTTTCTTCAGCCGCCTCATAGGCCTGGTGCTGAACCTTTTCCATAGCCTCTTCGCGCGTCATTTTGACGGCGGTATCGACCAGGTCTCGGATAATCGATTCAACATCGCGGCCGACATAACCGACTTCGGTAAATTTGGTCGCTTCGATTTTGATGAAAGGTGCTTTAGCCAGTCTGGCCAAACGCCGGGCAATTTCGGTTTTACCAACACCTGTCGGCCCGATCATCAAGATGTTTTTAGGGGTGATTTCATCGCGCAGTTCTGGCGCAACACGGCTTCTGCGCCAGCGGTTTCTAAGCGCGATGGCAACCGAGCGTTTAGCGCCGGCCTGGCCGATAATATGTTTGTCCAGTTCACTGACAATTTCTTTAGGTGTCATTTGGCTCATTATGAATTTGGCTCCGCGTCCAGTTCTTCAATGGTCAGATTGTGATTCGTATAAATACAGATATCGGCGGCAATGGTGAGTGACTTTTCAACAATGTCACGTGCGCTGAGTTCGGTGTTTTCCAGTAAAGCGCGTGCGGCCGATTGGGCGTATGATCCACCTGAACCTATCGCCATCAGGTCATATTCCGGCTCGATGACATCACCGGTGCCGGAAATAATCAACGATGTTTTGGCGTCGGCAATGGTCAACAAGGCTTCTAGTTTGCGTAAAGCGCGGTCGGTGCGCCAGTCTTTGGCCATTTCTACGGCAGCCCGGGTCAGGTTGCCACGGTGTTTTTCCAACTTGCCTTCGAAATGCTCAAACAAGGTGAAGGCATCGGCCGTCGCGCCAGCAAATCCGGCAATAACTCGCTCATGATACAGGCGGCGAACTTTGCGGGCATTACCTTTCATCACCGTATTGCCCAGTGTCACCTGGCCGTCACCACCGATGACGACTTTGTCGCCACGGCGTACTGATAAAATTGTTGTTCCTCTGAAACTCACAGTCTTTTCACTCATAATATTAATAGACTAATTCTACATGGTTTAATCCGAATTTTACACCAGAGTGCTGTTATGGTGATTTTATTCGGGCCGATATTCGGTGGCATTGGATTTTATCCAGCACCTTAGAATACCTCGTCATTAGTGGCGAGGATACAAAGGTGCACTATTTTCCCTAAAGAAAACCTTGTCCTCCAGGACAAGGTGCGGGATTTATGGGGTCATAATTAAATCAATCTCTTTAATCTGTTGCGACTTGATATG
>CAYUAE010000146.1:0-4596 GCA_964442675.1 uncultured Methylomarinum sp. | reverse complement strand
CCGTCAGCACCGATAAACAGGTCGCGCCATTCATCGCGTAATCCTGTGCAATCTCAACCGGCCTGAAATTTTCCCGAATCACACCTTTACTGGGCGAAGCTTTTTTGATTTCAGCAATCACAGCAGCTTGTCGCTTTTCAGCCTTGCTTTTCAATGCCCGGTAAAAACCACGCGGCCCTTCGATGCTGGCGGCGATTTCCTGCAGCATGTCTTGCGGAACATTTTGTTTGCGCGTGGCGACTTCGTCCTGCTTTGTCGCCAGAATCTTTTTTAAAATATCGGGAGTATCAGTCATAGCGTTTTAGTCTTCAGATGAATCGGCGCCATTATCGGCGCTTTTTTGTTTTCGAGGTTTGTCTGGTTTTTCATCGGACTTTGGCGCCGGCGACCAGTCAATCAGTGCCTCAAGTTTTTGTAAGGCCAGACCTTCGTCCAGCATCGCCTTAGCCATGGCAATGCCCGCTTTCAAATTATCGGCCAGATCGGCGGCATAAATCGCAGCACCGGCATTCAGCAACACGATATCACGGGCCGGCCCCGGTTCGTTATTGAGTACCTGCCGGATGATGTTCAGGCTGTCTTCTGCGCTGTTCACCGCCAGTGCATCGAGCGGGCTGCGCTGCAAACCAAATTCTTCCGGCCGGATGGTGTATTCACGAATGCGGCCGTCTTTTAATTCTGCAATATGGCTGTGCGAGGCGATACTCAGTTCATCCAGCCCATCATAGGCATTGACCACCAGAACATGGCGACTGCCCAGTTTTTGCAGCACTTCTGCCATCGGCCGCAGCCATTTTTTATCGAAAACGCCGATCAACTGATGGGCGGCATTGGCTGGATTGGCCAATGGCCCGAGCAGATTGAAAACAGTTCTGACCCCCATTTCCTTACGCGGACCAATCGCATGTTTCATCGCGCTGTGGTGTTTGGGCGCAAACAGAAAACCGACGCCGATATCCTGTACGCATTGCGCCACCTGTTCGGCAGTCAAATCCAGATTGACGCCCGCAGCTTCCAGCACATCGGCACTGCCGCAACGACTGGACACCGAGCGGTTGCCATGCTTGGCCACTTTGCCGCCCGCTGCGGCGACCACAAACGCACTGGCGGTAGAGATGTTGAAGGTATTGGCGCCATCGCCGCCGGTACCGCAGGTGTCGATGACATGCTCGCCTTTCACCGGCACCGGCGTCACCAGTTCACGCATGACCTCCACCGCCGCGGTGATTTCCTCGACCGTTTCGCCTTTCACCCGCAACGCAATCAGAAAGCCTGCGATCTGGGCGTCGCTGGCCTGGCCTGTCATGATCTGACGCATGACATGATGCATTTGCTGATGCGTTAAATCCTGTTTATCCAGTAATTGTGCAATCGCTTGCGGTAGAGTCACGTCCATTAACGTTCCAGAAAATTTTTCAGTAAATCATGACCATGATCGGTCAAAATGGATTCCGGGTGAAACTGTACGCCTTCAACATCCAGCGTTTTATGCCGAACCCCCATGATTTCATCCCGTTGACCTTGTTTATCCTGAGTCCAGGCGGTGACTTCCAGACAGTCCGGCAAACTGGCCTGATCGATTACCAGCGAATGATAGCGGGTGGCGATGAAAGGATTGCTCAATCCCTTAAATACCCCGGTGTTTTTATGATAAACGGACGATGTCTTGCCATGCATAATTTCCTTGGCGTGAATGATTTTGCCACCAAATGCATGGCCAATGCTTTGATGCCCCAAACAGACGCCCAGAATCGGTAGTTTGCCGGCAAATTCCAGAATGGCTGCGACCGAAATTCCGGCTTCTTTAGGGGTACAAGGCCCTGGAGAAATCACCAGCTTGTCAGGCCGCATGGCGGCAATATCATCAAGCGTAACCTCATCATTGCGAACCACGGTCACATCCGCACCCAATTCGCCAAAGTATTGCACCAGGTTGTAGGTGAATGAATCGTAATTATCAATCATCACCAATTTAACCGCACTCATGTTTGTTCTCCTTCCAGTCCGGCCTCAGCCATACTGACAGCCCGGAAAATCGCCCGGCCCTTGTTCATTGTTTCATCCCATTCATTACGAGGGACAGAGTCATAAACGATGCCTGCACCCGCTTGAATATGCAAGGTTTTGTCCTTGATGACAGCCGTGCGAATGGCAATCGCGGTATCTAAATTACCCGACCAGGAAATATAACCGATGGCACCGGAATAAACGCCGCGCTTAACCGGCTCTAATTCATCAATAATTTCCATCGCCCGGATTTTAGGCGCACCACTGACCGTACCGGCCGGGAAAGTCGCTGCCAGAACATCAAACGCGTCTTTGCCTTCGGCCAGTTCACCTGTGACATTAGAGACAATATGCATGACATGTGAATAACGCTCGACAATCATTTTATCGGTCAATTTAACACTGCCGATTTTAGCCACCCGGCCGGTATCATTACGGCCTAAGTCAATCAACATCAAATGTTCGGCCAGTTCTTTCGGGTCGGCTAACAAATCCTGTTCCAGCGCCCTGTCCTGTTCGGGCGTATCGCCGCGTGGGCGTGTGCCGGCAATCGGCCTGACCGTAACCTGATTATCTTCCAGCCGCACCAGAATTTCAGGTGATGAGCCAACAATGTGAAAATCATCCAGATTCAGATAATACATATATGGCGAAGGATTCAAACAGCGCAGCGCGCGATACAGATTCAACGGCGATGCCGAATAGGGAATCGACAGGCGCTGTGACAACACAACCTGCATAATGTCACCGGCGACGATATAGTCTTTGGCCTTTAACACCGCTTGTTCAAAGCCTTGTTGGGTAAAACCGGAGACAAAATCATTCTCGGAAACGGTTTTTGGCGTCGTCTGTTCATCCGGCTGCGCCTTCAGATTTTTCAAACGACAGGCCAGATCATCTAAGCGTGTGACTGCTTTTTCATAGGCCTGAGGCTGGGCGGGGTCGGCATGGGTCAAGAGCAGGGATTTGCCGGACAGATTATCAAATACCAGCATTTCTTCCGATACCATCAATAAAATATCGGGCGTGCCAATCGGATCCGGTTTTTGGCGCGGCTGCAGGCGTTTTTCAATATAGGCGATGGTTTCATAGCCAAAATAGCCGACCAGGCCGCCATTGAAGCGTGGCAAGCCTTCAATATCCGGCACCTTATACTGCTGCCTGAATTGCTCGATCCATTGTAATGGCTGCGGATGCTCCAGGCTTTGCGTGACTTGACCGTCTTCGATTTGAGTAATCTGATGACCTGCCACCTGAATTCGTGTTTTACAGGGCAAACCAATAATAGAATAGCGCCCCCATTGTTCACCGCCATGTACCGATTCAAACAAGTAAGAATATGGCCCATCGGCCAGTTTTAAATAGGCGCTGAGCGGTGTATCCAGATCAGCGAGAACCTCCCGGCATACCGGAATACGGTTAAATCCCTGCCGGGCGTAATCATCGAATTGTTCGGGTGTCATCGTATTTTAAAGCCTTCGGCCAGTTTTACGGCATATAAAACCTGCCATTATAGCGTATTGTCATTTTTTCAGCGATGCTCAGCGCACAGCAAATTCGCTAAAATAGATCATTTTAACAGGACAGATACCCTATGAAGCTGGCGACTTTTCAATTTCAACAGACAACACATATCGGCGCCGTACTCGACCAAAGCGTTGTCGATGCTGCAGCCGACCCGACATTGCCCGACAACATGATCGACTTTTTAGCGCAGGGCGCCCCCGCCCTGAATCGCTTGCAAACCCTGATCGACAGCGGGAAACACCGGATTCCGCTTGAGCAGGTCAGGTTACTGGCGCCCATTCCACGACCAGGAAAATTTTTAGGCATCAGTCTCAATTATGCCGACCATATTGGTGAAACCGGACTGGAAAAGCCCGACTATCCCACCTTCTTTACCAAGCAAAGCAGTTGCGTTATCGGCCAAAATACGGCAATTGAAATCCCTGTCGTTTCTGAAAAAGTCGATTATGAGGGCGAGCTGGCCTTTGTTATCGGCAAACGCTGCAAACATGTGCCGCTCGCCTCGGCCGCCGATGTCATTGCAGGTTTTACCATCGTCAATGATGTCTCGGTACGGGACTGGCAAATCCGCTCACCGACCTGGATGCTCGGCAAATCTTTCGATACCCATGGCCCGATGGGGCCTTGGCTGGTCACCCGTGATGAAATTGACGATCCGCATAATCTGCACCTTGAAACCTGGGTTGACAATGAGTGTCGGCAACGTGCGAATACCGGACAGATGATTTTTAATTGCTATGAAATGATCGCCTATTTGAGCCAGGCCATGACCTTAGAACCCGGCGATGTTATCGCAACCGGCACACCAGCCGGTGTGGGCGTAAAAATGAAACCCCGCGGCTATTTAAAAACAGGCCAGACCGTTCGTATTGAAATCGAAAAAATCGGTTGTTTATCCAATCCTGTTCGCGATGAAGTTATTTAACTGATGTTACGCGGCGGCTCTTTAATTTCATTTTCATGATCCAGGCTATCTGTGATCTCTGCCTTTTATCGACACAGAGAACACAGAGCGCACAGAGTTATAACTGATGTTACGCGGTTCGTATTTTTAACCCTAAA
>CAYUAE010000145.1:0-4652 GCA_964442675.1 uncultured Methylomarinum sp. | reverse complement strand
TTGCATAAGTTTAAAATCAGGATCAATAATGCGTACCCCGATCAATACAACATCAAGGCAACCGCATTCGGGTTAATTGTAATATCAGCAAAGTATAGCCAATAAACCGCAATTGCATAGGTAACGGATATTTCATGAAACAGCACTTTTTCCTTTGTCATACTCTGAAAAATACTGAATCAAAAAATCAATGAAAGTCGATAACTTCGCAGGATAAAATTTTCTTTGCAGATAAGTTGCATAAACCGACAAGTCAGTCAAACGATATTCGGTCAGAATCTCTACCAGTTTTCCTTGTTGTAAATAATCTGCAACTGACAGCTCTGGCGCCCGGATAATCCCCATTCCCATGACGGCCGCATGCGACAAAGCCCGACCATTATTACAGGCAAAGCACCAATCCATCCGATACTTAATCGTCTTGCCATTCTCCTGAAATATCCAATATTCTGCGTGGGGCGTATCGATATAATGCAAACACTGATGCTTCAACAAATCCTCCGGTGTTGTCGGTTCACCTTGCTTTTCCAGATAATCTGGCGATGCATAAGTCCCCAGCCGAGTCGAATAAATCTTTCGTGCCACCACCCCTTGATCCAGTTTATCGGTCACCAGGATCGCAATATCATAAACACCTTCACGTAGATTCTTGAATTTATTGTCCAATGTCAACGACACTTTAACATCGGGAAACTGACGCCGATATTGCTCAATGGCCGGCACCATAAAAAAACTGCCAAAATCAATCGGCGCACTGAGCTTTAGAATGCCTTTGACACTGTCACTTAATTGAGCCGCCTCCTCATCCAGCGACTCCAACGCTTCCAAAATCTGTTTGCCCTTGTCGTAATACAAACGCCCTGCCTCGGTAACGTTCAGGCTGCGTGTTGTTCGATTCAATAACACCACGCCCAATGACTTCTCCAATTGTGCCATGATCTTACTAACCTGCATTTTCGAAACCCCCATCTCCTTGGCAACGGCCGAAAATGACCCTAGCTCGACAATCCTGCAAAACACCCGTATCTGATAAAATCGATCCATCGGCACCACCTTTTATAAACCCATTGGTTTATAGTTTATAAACATATTACCGCTTTAATCAAGGTAAGCATTTACCTATAATCTATCTCGGAGATAGTAATACCGTCTGACGCCTGTTTTTTAATAAAAAACAGAAGGCAGACGGTTTTTTTTGCCCTATTTTCAATAAAAAGCTGGCAATAAAAAAAATCTTGATGTATTATATCCGGCTCTTACGGAGAGGTGGCTGAGCGGTCGAAAGCGGCGGTCTTGAAAACCGTTGAGGGTTTATCCCCTCCCAGGGTTCGAATCCCTGCCTCTCCGCCATTATCCTGATCTTAAAGAAACCGCTATCTTGTCTAGTCAGCGGATAACACGACATCTCTTTCTGCCATCATCGCATTCACATCCTTGCGATAAATTTCCTGTACCGGAAAAATCAAGTCACCGGGTTTTAAGCCGAATGCCTGTAATGATTCGACTTCAACGTAAAAATCCTTAACATCATAGATTTCCAGTGCTTTAAAAATTGCGGCAGTGTCTTTCAGCCCTAAGTCGGAAGGATTCTGTCCGGATTTAATGCTCAGTACGCCCTCCCCTAAAAACAATAACGCCACCTGCTGATCAAAAACGGCAGCGGTTAAAATCATGTCCAGAGTTTCCTGTAATGCAATCCCCTGAAAAGGCGGTTTTTCCAGAACGAAGAGTATTTTTTTCATGGTTTAAGCCGGCAGATAAAGAAGAAATAAACAGACTCATGGCCTGATAATGGTAAGACAGGTTAAAATTCAATCACTCGGTCAGCCGCCAGCATGGCTTCCAGCCATTGCCCCAAACCACCAATCCTGAAACCTGCCGCCAGGTCATCATCCTGCTTGCCTTGGCGTTTGGCTTCATCCGGATTCAGCAAGCCCCGTCGCTGTGCGGCTGAAACACACACCACTAAATCGAGCTCAAACGCTTGCGCTAATGCTTGCCAGGCCTGAGTCAGATGACATTCATCATCGGGCGCAGTGCGATAATGCAACGCATGATAAATGCCATCTTTATAAAAAAATACCCGCGAGATGCTGTGTCCTGCTTCCAACGCAGCTTTTACAAACCGATAAGCACTAATTGCACTGGCGCTGGTATCAGGATTGGCGTTAATCAGAATGGCGTATTTCATGGCCGCACCGCTTTGCGGAAACGATGTGAAAAATCAGCATCATAGAGTTTGGACTTTTTCAGCTCAGACCAGTGCCGGGCGCCGAGTGTCGGGCTGATAATAATCATAGCCTGGGCATTGATTTTAGCGTCCCGGCATTTTTGCTGAATGTCTGCCACTGTCCCTCGGACGATCTGTTCTTCACCGGGCCAACTGGCTTTATGCACCACCAAAACCGGCGCATCTTCAGGCCAACCGGCTTCGAGCAAGGCGAGCCGGACTTTTTTCAGCAAGGTAATGGAAAGATAAAGACACAAGGTACAATGATGTCTCGCCAATTCAAGCAGAGATTCACCCTCAGGCATCGGCGTGCGTCCTTCAACCCGGCTAAAAATAACGGTTTGCGTGACTTCAGGCAGTGTCAATGTTTCCACCGCGGCGGCGGCGGACGCCATCGCCGACGTGACGCCGGGGACGACGCCAACATCAACACCTGCCTTGTCTAAAGGTTGCACCATTTCAATCAAAGCGCCATACAAGCCTGGGTCACCGGTTTGCAGCCGAATAACACAGGCATCCCCTTGCGCCTTGTCAATCAGCCAGGCGGTAATTTCCCCCAGCGTCATGCCTTTGGAATCGGCGATATCACAATCTGTTTTCGCCCATTGGGTGGCCGCCTGTGAAACCAGGGAGCCGGCATACAAGATGGCATCGGCACGCGCAATCAGCTTTTGCGCTTTCAAGGTGATCAATTCCGGGTCTCCGGGACCTGCGCCGACAAACCATACTTTAGCCATGTGTTTAACCTTTATTGTGAAACCTGGGCAATCCAGTCTTGCAGATTGTAATAGTTGGTCACACGCGCGATTTTACCGTCGCGTATGTCGAAAAATGCGCCCGCTGGTAAGCGGTATTTTTGGCCGCGGGCTTCCGGCAAGCCTTCGTCGCTATTCAAATATTCGCCCAGCACCACAAATTCAGCCGCAGCCCGGGTTCCGTCTGCATTTGCCATGATAACCATATCCACGAGCTGCTCTTTATAATGATGATTCATTTTTTCCATAAAACGCGCAAAGGCTTCTTTGCCACATTCGCGGCCACCCTGGTTGATATCATGAATCACATCATCACTTAAAAGACCGATGAAAGTTGCCATATCGCCATCATTGAAGGCTTGATAATAACGTTTGATCAATGCAATTGCCTGTTCCATTTATTTTCTCTCATGCAGATTTGAAAAAGGCGCTATTTTGCCATAATCAGACCTTGATTTCAGTGTATTGTTTTCAAACCAAAGCGTCTATAGACAAAGGCCATCAGCAACGAGCGGCTCAGCATAAAAACACTCATTGCGCCCCACAATCCCTGATTGCCATAATCCCGACTGAAATACCAAGCAGGCAAGAAAACGATAAACACCGAAAACAACATGATATTCCGCATCGCCCGTGACCAGGTTGCACCGACAAAAACGCCATCAAACAAATAGCTTGAAAATGCAAGCAAGGGCATGAGCACCACCCAAGGCAAGAAAGCCATCGCTGTATGTTGTACAGGGCTTAAACTGGTCAATAATTGAATGATGCTATCGCCAAATATGGCATAAACGAAACAAAACCCCAAGGCGACCGCACAAGACCAAAGCGCCGCGCTGTTGACCGCAGCCCGAAATGCTGCTCTGTTTTTCTGTCCCATGGCACGACCTACCAAGGCTTCTGCGGCATGAGCAAAACCATCCAATGCATAGGCCATAAAGGTCTGAAAATTCATCAACACCGTATTGGCCGCCAGAATGATTTCACCCAATCGGGTCGATTGTGCGGTAAAAAACGCAAAGGCAAAAATCAAACATAAGGTGCGAATAAATAAATCAGAATTGATGCGCAGCAATTGTTTAAGTTTTTGCGTATTGAACAATGTTTTCCGGTTCAATCTGACGGCCAAATAGCGGCGGTAAGACAGTAATATTGCCAGCGCCGTAAGCAGACCACAAAACTCTGCAATCACAGAGGCCAAGGCAACGCCTTTGACACCCAGTTGCCAATGATAGACCAGCATAAAATCCAGCATAATATTGATACCATTAGTGACCAATACGATCAATAATGGTGCGCGCATATTCTGTAACCCCAAAAACCAGCCGGTCAACACATAAAGACTTAAGGTGGCCGGCGCACTCCAGATGCGAATTTGGTAATATTGCCCGGCCAACACCTCAACTTCCGCCGGGCTATGCAACAAATAAAAGCCCCATCGCGCCAAATCATGCCGAAACCAAAGTATAATCCCTGCAAGCATCAAGGCGATCATCAAGGCGCGCAATAAACAGGCCTTAACCTCCGATGCCTGCTCAAGACCGGCCGCTTGCGCCACTATTCCGGTCGTACCCATGCGTAAAAAACCGAATCCCCAATAAATAAAATTGAAAATCACCCCGGCCAGGGCAACTGCCGCTAAAAAGCGGGCGGAATCCAGATGCCCC
>CAYUAE010000144.1:1805-4705 GCA_964442675.1 uncultured Methylomarinum sp. | reverse complement strand
TCCTCTTCAGGCGCATTTTCATCATCTTCCTCTTCTTCTTTTTCTTCCAAAGCCAGGCTGTCAAGGCGAGGGCTTTTAGTGCCGGCTGCCGCACCTTTGCCTTCACTGAGGCTGATTTTCAGTTTGAGATTGTTCGGAGAATCCGAATTTCTTAACGCTTCTTCCAAAGAAATAATGCCGGATTTGTATAATTTCAGTAAATGGCTGTCGAAGGTTTGCATACCGACGTTTTCGGATTTTTCCATTGCTTCTTTGATAGCGTGAATTTCACCTTTATGAATCAGGTCTTTTACCAGTTGCGTGCCGAGCAATATTTCAAAGGCGGCGGTGCGTTTGCCATCAAGCGTAGGCACCAGGCGTTGAGAGATAAAGGCCTGCAGGTTGAGTGACAGATCAAGCAGCAGTTGATTGCGGCGTTCTTCAGGGAAAAAATTGATAATTCGATCCAGCGCCTGGTTGGCATTGTTAGCATGTAAGGTCGATAAACACAGGTGGCCGGTTTCGGCAAAGGCAAGGGCGTGTTCCATGGTTTCCTGCGTGCGGATTTCACCAATCAGAATCACGTCGGGCGCCTGGCGTAATGTGTTTTCCAGAGCGTCTTCGTAAGAACGGGTGTCGACGCCAACCTCACGTTGATTGACCAGGCATTTTTTGTGCGGATGAATATATTCAATCGGGTCTTCGATAGTAATGATATGGCCGGATGAATTG
Organism: uncultured Methylomarinum sp.; assembly: GCA_964442675.1. Taxonomy (GTDB): domain Bacteria; phylum Pseudomonadota; class Gammaproteobacteria; order Methylococcales; family Methylomonadaceae; genus Methylomarinum. The sequence continues at coordinate 3,994 of CAYUAE010000144.1, read as the reverse complement.
CTGTTGCGGTGGTCGATCAGGGCGGCTAACGAGGTGGATTTGCCGGAACCTGTGCCACCGACAAAAAGAATAAGCCCACGTTTGGACATGATTTTGTCTTTTAAAATCTGAGGCAGACCCAGGTCATCTGCATTGGGAATATCGACCTTGATATTGCGCACGACCATGGCGTGGTTGTTACGCTGTTTGAAAATGTTGACACGAAAGCGGCCAATGCCGGTTTCGGAGATGGCCAGGTTCATTTCGGGAACCTGTTCAAATTGTTCACGTTGTTCATCGTCCATGACACTATCGGCGATTGCCTTGATTTTTTCTTTTGTCAGAATGGTCGCTTCCAGGGGTTTCAATTGGCCTTGAAATTTGGCAGCGGGTGGCGCGCCTGCCGTCAGGTATAAATCAGAGCCATCTTTGTGTACCAATATTTTTAAATAGTCTCTAAATTCCATAACTGTTTTGCCATTGTTTAAGGTCTGTTTGCGTAAGTTTAGTCAAGATTTATGATCTTGCAGTCAAGATAAGATTTATGCAGGTATAATAGGGCGTTTTTGTGATAGACGGCAGATTTGAACAATGAGTGAGCCAAAAAAAGCAGTTGCTTTGATTTCCGGCGGGTTGGATTCCATGTTGGCAGCAAGAGTCATCATGGAGCAGGGCATACAGGTTGAGGGCATCAATTTTTTCACCGGTTTTTGCGTGGAAGGCCATACCCATGCCATCCGTAAGAAAGACAAGAACAAACAGAAACGGAATAATGCGCTGTGGTCTGCCGAACAGCTCGGCATCAAGCTGCATATTGTCGATATTATCGATGAATATAAAGATGTATTGATTAATCCTAAGCATGGTTATGGTCAACATATGAATCCGTGTCTGGATTGCAAGATTTTTATGGTGAATAAAGCCAAGCAATGGATTCAGGAAAATGGCTTCGATTTTATTATCACCGGTGAAGTCATCGGTCAGCGGCCGATGTCGCAACGGCGAGAAACCATGCCGATTGTTGCAGCCGAATCGGGTGCCGATGATTTGTTGTTACGGCCGCTTTGTGCCAAAAACCTGCCGATGACGTTGCCTGAAAGGGAAGGCTGGGTAGACAGGGAAAAACTGTATGACTTTAGCGGCCGTTCGCGTAAACCGCAGATGGCGCTGGCTGAAGCCTTCGGGTTTGAAGACTATGCACAACCGGCAGGGGGCTGCTGTTTTCTGACCGATGAACATTATTCCAAGAAGCTGGTTGATTTGTGGCAGGCGCGAGGCAAAAAAGAATATGACCTGGATGATGTGATGTTATTAAAAGTCGGTCGCCATATCCGCCCTAAAAATAACTTTAAGTTGATTGTTGCGCGTGAAGAGGGTGAGGCGCGGTTCATGCAGGGGTATAAGAATCACTTTATCAATATGAATTGTGCCAGTCATCGGGGGCCATTGGTACTGATCGATGGCGAGCCGAGCGAAGATGATTTGATTTTGGCCGGGCAGATTACCGCACGTTATGGGCAAGGGCGGGATGCTGACGAAGTGACCTTGCAGATTCGGGAAAAAGATAAAGCCGAGCGCATGATTACGGTGAAACCGCTTAAAGCTGATGAGATTCCCGAGGAGTGGTTTGTATGATGCAGGAAACGCTGGATGCCCGCAGATTATTATGTCCAATGCCGGTAATCCGAACTCAGGATAAAGTAAAAAAACTGGCGACGGGTGACGAGTTGACAGTGATTTGTACCGACCCGGGCGTGATGCAGGATATTCCGGCCTGGTGCCGAATTAACGGGCATCGGGTGAAGGAATGCCGCGAACAGGATGGTGAATATATTATTGTTCTTGAAGTGGGTTAGTCTATGGCTGGTGTATTGGATAGTAAAGAATTAGCGCGCGTAAAAACACGGGTTACTTATATTGGTGCGGTAGGTAATGTGTTTTTGACCCTGATCAAAGTCGGCGTTGGAATATGGGGACATTCTGCCGCATTGATTGCCGATGGTATTCATTCTTTATCGGATTTATTGAGTGATTTGGTCGTCATCGGTGCGATTAAAATGGGCAGTCGCGAGGCGGATTATGATCACCCCTATGGGCACCGGCGTTACGAAACCCTGGCCACTGTATTGCTCGGATTGGGATTAGTGGTGATTGCCGGCGGTATTGTTTGGGATATCAGTGAGCGATTACGGCATGCGGAAAAATTGTTG
>CAYUAE010000144.1:0-1705 GCA_964442675.1 uncultured Methylomarinum sp. | reverse complement strand
CAGGTCAAGGAAATCCGAAAAACGATTAAAACAACAGATGGGGTTCGTGACATTCATTTGCTTAGAACCCGGCAGATGGGGGAGGACGCTTATGTGGATGCGCATATTGTCGTCGATCCGCGCATTACGGTTTCTGAAGGACACCAGATTGGTGATATCGTCCGTGACCGGCTGAAAAATGAATTTGACGATATTCAAGATGTTTTGGTGCATGTTGATCCTGAAGACGATGAATTTCTTGATAAAGATGATGTGCTGCCACAACGTGAGGAAATTATCGCCCTTTTTAAGGAGACACTCGGGGATTTATTTGAGCATATTGATGAAATCAAAATTCATTATCTCGATGGAAAGCTGGAGATTGAGGTCATGCTGCCGCATTTGATCCTAGGGCAAGTTCAGCTGATTGAAGAAATCAAACAACATTGCGCCTTGCTGGAAAGAAAAGTCGATAAAATCGGCAAAATCAATGTATTTATAAAAGCATAAGGAAACTGGAAACACTATGGCTGTAGGCAACGCGTCATTCCCTGATATGCACAGGGTGAAAGGTATTCGTTTAGGTACGACACAGGCTGGCATCAAACAAAATCAGCGGGATGATCTTTTGCTGATTGAGATGGCCGATACGGGATGCTGCGCGGCGGTATTTACCCGCAATGCTTTTTGTGCTGCGCCGGTGCATGTGGCCAAAAAACACCTGGCGGATTCGCCGCGCTGGTTATTGGTCAATTCAGGCAACGCCAATGCCGGCACCGGACAGCAAGGGATGGACGATGCGCTGGCCTGTTGTCAGCAGGTTGCCAAACAGGTTGGCGGTTTGCCAACTCAGGTATTGCCATTTTCAACCGGAGTGATTGGTGAGAATCTGCCTCTGGAAAAAATGCTCAAGGCTGTGCCGGAAGCTGTGGCAGATTTATCGGAACAGCATTGGCATAAGGCGGCGCAGGCGATTATGACCACCGATACCGTTGCAAAGGGCGCATCGGAAGTGATTGACATTGATGGTCAGTCACTGACGATTACCGGGATTGCGAAAGGCTCGGGGATGATCCACCCGGATATGGCGACGATGCTCAGTTTTATCGCAACCGATGCCCGCATTGCGCAGTCACTGCTGCAACGCTGTTTGCAACAGGCAGTTGAAAAATCGTTTAATCGAATTACCGTCGATGGTGACACCTCAACCAATGATGCCTGTGTTTTGCTGGCGACAGGATGCAGTTCTGTGGCGGAGATTCGTGAAGATAGCACGGCATTTATTACGTTTTGCGAGGCTTTGAACCGGATTACGGCGCAGTTGGCCGAAGCGATTATCCGAGATGGTGAAGGGGCGACGAAACTGATTCGTATTGTTGTCGAGCAGGCATTGACGGATGAAGAGGCATTGCAGGTGGCCAGAACCATTGCGCTTTCGCCGTTGGTCAAGACGGCATTTTTCGCCAGCGATCCCAATTGGGGACGGATATTGGCGGCAGTGGGTCGGGCTGGCGTACAAAATCTTGATATTGATAGGGTTAAAATTTATTTAGATGATGTCTGCATTGTCGAGGCCGGTGGCCGTGCGCCCAGCTATACCGAGCAAGCAGGGCAGGCGGTGATGAACAAAGACGAGATTATGGTCAGGGTTGAGCTAGGGCGTGGTCAGGCCTCTGAGCGGCTGTTGACCTGTGATTTGTCTTATGATTATGTGCGCATCAATGCT
>CAYUAE010000143.1:2627-4837 GCA_964442675.1 uncultured Methylomarinum sp. | reverse complement strand
GCAGCAGAATAATGGGACAAAGGGGTTAAGCCTTTGAGTTATGATCCCCAATTTCCTTGGTCCTGGATTTAAAAGCTGAAGGTCTGCCCTTTTGTTCCGTACAGAAGATCTAATAAACACAGGTTTCACAGCCATTAGGCAGCATATATGACAATGATGAATGAGCAGCCGATACCGTGTGATTTACATGATTATGTAGAGATCGCTTGTCTGTACGGCTACCGGGTTAGGCTTAAACTAAAAAATGGTCAGGTTGTAGAAGGCCGTGCACAGGATGTGACGACTTCCGCAGAGAGACGGGAATTTTTAGTGATCGAATGTTATCAGCAACGACAGCAGCATATTGCGCTTGATTCTTTAGCCGAAATGCGGGTTCTGACGCCACAGGCAAAATTTAAGACAGTGTATTTTAAATAGTCGGCCCTGAAAAAGCTCCCTCAACTTATTGAAATAAAATATATTCCCTATATGAGGTGCAATAAAAATTTCCTTAAGAAAGCCTTGCCCTTCAGGACGAGGTGCTGAGTTTACTTGGCCACGACCGTCGACAATTATTCGGCATAGATACGGATATCGTGTCTATTCAAAGAGCCTTTGCTGCGCATTGTCGAGAATAACTTTGATTAATGGGTTTTTCAATTTTCTCTGAGCGGTAATGGCATAAAAGCGCTCAAAAACATTATCAATTTTTCCTAGAATTTGTGCGCCATATTGAAGCTGAATTTCATCCGACACCGCAATCGGTGAGAAAAACAGGCCAATCCCTTTACTGCCAAAGGTTTTCAGCAGTGCGCTGTCTTCTATTTCGGCCTGAACGGAGGGCGACAAGTCATTTTTATCAAACCATTGATCTAAAGAGCGCCGTAATACGGTATTTCCTGTAGGCAGCAGAAACGGGGCGCCATTCAGCGAGCGGGGAAAGTTATCCTGATAACGCCTGGCAAGATCAGGGTGGGCAAAAACAGCAACCTGGGATTGCCCCAGGTAATGATTAAAAATGCCCTTACCGCTGGCCGGAGTCGCCGGTACATCCGATAACACAATATCCAGGCTATGTAAGGAAATTTCTGCAAGCAAGCGCTCTGTTTTATCTTCATGACACTGAATCTGAACGGATTCAGGCATTTTTATAAGCGGCTCTATTAAACGATAGGCAATTAATTTGGGCATGGCATCAGTCATCCCCAGTGATAATCGTAAACTGTTTTCACTGTGTTCGCCTTTTAAAACCTGGGTTAATTCCCGCCCGATGGAAAAAATTTCATCGGCATAATGAAAAACCGTGCGCCCTGTGTCTGTCAGCTCAAGTCGACGTCCTTGTTTTCTGAATAATATTGCACCAAACGATTCCTGCAAAATACTGAGTTGTGTGCTGATGGTCGGCTGAGCCAGATGAAGGATTTCGCAGGCTGCACTGATGCTGCCATGTTTGGCAACCATCCAGAAATAATATAAATGTTGATAATTAAGGCGTTCCATAAGTGCTTATATAGAAAAAACCTATAGTTTAAATCTAAATATCCTAATTTACTATTTTTTCTAATTGTTTATAGTAGCTATCAAGATTAATTTAGTAAGTAAACGGATATGAATAAGCAATTTATAAAAGATGATTCCCAGTTACGAAATAATTTCCAGTTATTGCAGCAACAGTTTGAGCAGGTTCTGGAGACGAATGAATGTGCTGATGTTCTTGAAACCGTAGAACATTTACGCAATCAGTTCAGCGCATTTAAAGCGGATGGCAGCGAAGCCAAAAAAGAAGCACTGCTTAAAGAACTTGAAAATCTGTCAGAAGAAAAACAGATGCAGGTTATCCGGGCATTTAACCTGTATTTTAATCTGCTGAATACCGCCGAAGAATCCACCAATCTTTTTCAGCGTCGAAGCCAGATTGAAAAAAACAAGCATTTCTGGAAAGGCTCTTTTCATGAAACATTGCACAGTTTCAAGGAACAGGGGTTAGATGTTAATGACTTGCAGGTTTTGTTTAATGAACTTGAATATATGCCGGTCATGACGGCGCACCCGACAGAAGCCAAACGTCGGACTGTCCGGGGGGTGCTTAGAAATATATTCCTGAATCATAAAAAACTGGAACAATATCCGGTGTCGGGTTATTTCCGTCAACAAGTGCTGGATCAATTGCAAAACTACATTCAGTTACTGTGGAAAACGGATGAGTTACGCAGTCGTAAAATCAGTGTCAC
>CAYUAE010000143.1:0-2527 GCA_964442675.1 uncultured Methylomarinum sp. | reverse complement strand
CAACTGGCTTTTTCTTATGGTTTATGTCACCCAACTGAAGAATTCAATCAAAGCTTGCAGGCAGACATTGAGTTATTAGGCGATGTGGCTGAAAGCATAGGCCAGCGTTGTCAACAGGAACCTTACCGGCATAAATTGTCCTTGATGAAATATCGACTGGAGCAGGCTTTATTGCAGGTTGAACAGCGTATAAACGGGGACATGGTGACAGTGACCAATCATCCTTATGGCTGTGCCGGGCAATTACTGGAAGATTTGCGGGTCATCCAGAAATCATTAATCAGTCATGGTGACAAAGCGATTGCAGACCTTGAATTACAGGATTTAATCCGGCTGGTGGATACTTTTCAGTTTTATTTGATGCAACTGGATGTCAGGCAGGAATCTACCCGACATAGTGAAGCCGTTGCCGAGATTTTCAAACAAGTTGCCGATATAGATTATTTTGCCCTGGATGAATTAGAAAGAATGAAGCTGCTGGCCGAGGCCATGACGACTCCGGGCGGTTTGATTTACGATTTTAATCAGCTTTCGCCGGAAAGTCAGGAAATATTGTCATTATTCCGGGTAATGGCACAAATGCGTCATGAGCTGGGGGAGGATTGTTTCAGTCGTTATGTAATTTCCATGACTCATTCTGCCAGTCACATTATGGAAGTTCTGTTATTGGCAGCACAGAATGGTCTGGCGGGGCGTTTGGCGGGTAAATGGTTTTGTCATATTGGCATCAGTCCGTTATTTGAAACCATTGAAGATTTGAATGAAACTGAAAATATTCTGCATATGCTGTTTCAACAGCTGGAATATCAGGAATTGCTGAAAGCCTATGGCAAACCTCAGGAAATTATGCTGGGCTACTCGGATTCCTGTAAAGACGGCGGTATTCTGGCTTCAGCCTGGGGACTGTATCGGGCACAGCAGAAAATTATTGAAATAGCCGATGAATATAATGTTCAGTGTCGTTTGTTTCACGGCCGTGGCGGAACGGTTGGTCGAGGCGGTGGGCCGACGCATGAAGCGATTCTGGCTCAACCGCCGGCGACAGTCAGAGGCAAGATTAAATTCACTGAACAAGGGGAAGTGCTTTTTTACCGCTATAACAATCAGGAAACGGCTGTTTATGAATTAACCATGGGTGTGACCGGCTTATTAAAATCCAGCCTGAGTCTGATTAAACCGGTTGCTGAAGATAAGCCTGAAAATCTTGCCTTGATGGATGAACTGGCAAGAATAGGTGAGCAAAGCTATCGCCAGTTAACAGAAGATACCCCGGGGTTTCTGGACTATTTTTATGAAGCGACACCGGTGTCTGAAATCAGTCAGTTAAATATCGGCTCCAGGCCATCTCATCGTAAGAAAAAAGACCGTTCCAAGCAATCGGTCAGAGCCATTGGCTGGGTGTTTTCGTGGGCGCAGTCCCGCCAGACCTTTCCGGCCTGGTTTGGAATTGGTTCCGCATTGAAATACTGGTGTGCTGCCAACCCAGAACGCTTAGAGACCTTACAGCGCTTGTATCAGGACTGGCCATTTTTTAGAAATCTACTCAGCAATGCACAAATGGCGTTGTGCAAATCGGATATGAATATAGCCAGGGAGTATGCCGGCCTGTGTCTGGATGAAAATACCGGTAAACAGGTTCATATGATGATAAGCCGGGAATACCACCACTGTGTAAACTGGATACTGGACATTGCAGAAAGTGATCAGTTATTGGCTGAAAATCCTAAACTGGCGGCTTCATTAAGACGCCGGGATGAGTATCTGGGTCCATTGAACTTTATGCAGGTAGCGTTATTGAAGGAAATCAGAAGTCAGGAACTGGATGCCGACAAACAGAAATTGCTGACAAAGTCATTACTGGGAACCATTAATGCTATTGCTGCCGGCATGAGAAATACAGGCTAATTCCACAGGCGAAATTATTTCAAATAAGCGAAAAAACCGGCTCAGGCATGCGCGTGAGCCGGCTTGATGATAACGCTTATACGATGTGGACTTACTGTAACAGTTCAAAAACCTGTTCGACTTGCTCCCATTCCTCAGAGCCTGGATTTTTTAATCTCGGGTGAATGATTTTAAACAACTTAGCCACACTTACGGTGATAGCGCCGGCTATTTCCGGTAATTTCTGTTCGGCTTCTTCGCTATAATCCAGAGACAGAGGCGGAAGTTTCGCCAGGCTTTCAAGAATAACGCTTAAGTTGAGTTCTTCATCCAGGCCTTTAAAGTACTGGATTTGTTCTTGCAGCCCCTTTGTCACCGGAATGTCTTGCGCCTGGATAATGTCCCTGCCATTGGCTTTTGCATTGGCTTGTGCGCGTATCATCAGGTCATAAACACGTTGATTGACAAAGTCTTCGAGACGTTTGATATCATTTTTGTCGATGTCTAACGATGCGCTTTCCCGAAAAATTTTTTCAAATTGTTTAACTGCCATTACCATAGTCTTATTCCTTATGTTGTTATGATTTTATAAATCCAGCACCTCGCCCTGAAAGGCAAGGTTTTCTTAAAGAAGATATTGCAC
>CAYUAE010000142.1:0-4913 GCA_964442675.1 uncultured Methylomarinum sp. | reverse complement strand
TAAAGTATAGCCGTAAACCAAAATTAACCAAGCGTTTAGTAAATTAGTATATTCTAATTTTACTTGCGGAAGAATAAATTGACAAGTACTGTCAGAACAATGCTGACAACAATCATTGAAGTGATAGGAATGAACACCTCACTGTGTTCATTTTTGATATGGATATCGCCGGGTAAGCGACCAAACCAGTTTATTAACCAGGGCGCATAAGTGGTAATGAGCCCTAAAGCGAGAACAAAGCTGCCGATGATGATTAACACTTTACCTACGTCCATTCTGTTCCCCCTCAGCTAAACAGAATGAATAGAATAAACAAAGCTATGAAAGCATGCAACGCTCGAAGACCTCACTGACCTCTTCGCAACTGATAACGTCCTGCTCGCTTTCCAGAATATAGTTTGCCAGATTCAGGATACAGACCCAGTTTTTCCGATGACTGACAAACATCCAGGCCTGTGCAAAAAGTTCCAGCATCTTGTTTTCCCGTTGCTCTGCATCAGCAATGAAATATTCCAGATATTGATAAGCCTTTTCCATGTCCGCCTGACCACCGTAATAATCGCCTAAAGCCTGGGTGCTGAGTAAATTCAGATTAAGCACTTCATCATCCCGAATCGAAACATAGCGCGCCTCTGCCAAAGGCCCAGCCAGCAAATTGATGACATCGGCTTCATAAGCACATTGATAACTGTGTTTTTCTGTCGCCGATAAATCCGCCAGGTTATCGAGCATGGCAACCGGCAAACTCTGAATGAGATGCCCGCCGATAACTTTTGCCTGCAATGGCATCGCGTTTTTTTCCGAGCGCTTGATTTCTATACTGAAATAAACGGGTGGAAGACCCCGTAATTGATTTCCCAGATAAATCGCAGCGGCATGCCCTGCTTCGTGGAAAGCCGTTTGCTGGGTAAGCTCAAAAAGCTGATCCGTGCCTAAGTCGCGTGACTGATGATATCTGTGCATACATACCTCCAAAAAAAGGGCGGCCAGAAAGGCCGCAGAGGAAGGATAACAACTCTGAGTCCGTGAAGAAGAACGAGAGTTGGCTCTAGTTTACAAGGCTAAAACGGTAAAAAAAATGTGGCATTTTGCCGCGCGACAATTAGCCGCTAAAACTGGCATGAAATATGATATGTATATCAGATTGGCCTGCGTAAACCTTGGTAAAACCAGCCTTTTTTATCCTGCAACACAAAAAAACAGGTCATATGCCATAGTTCGAGTGTGGCATATGACCTATTTTTTAGCAACAGAGTTATCCACAACCTGAAATCAGTTGTTTAGCTTGTGAATATTCAATACGTTTTTAACGACACAACTCTAAGTCATTGATTAAAAAGATACCTGTTAATACCTGTTACCAATCCTCATCTTCTTTTTGAGCAATATCCCCATAAATCCAGCAAGAAATGCACAGTGTTATCCACAGCTCACTGTGTAAAGGGTTATTCACCAGCTGCCGATATTTTCCATTGACACCCAAGGCTCCTTTGGCGCCAGCCTTTCCCCTTTTTGCAATAATTCAATGGAAATATTATCGGGAGAGCGAATAAACGCCATCCAGCCATCCCGTGGCGGTCGGTTAATCGTAACGCCCTGCTCCATCAGCTTCTGGCACACCGCATAAATATCATCTACCTCATAGGCTAAGTGTCCAAAATTACGACCACCGTCGTAATCCTCCGGGTCCCAATTCCAGGTCAACTCCAACTCCGGCGCCTGCTCTGTTTCCGCCCGCGTTTTATCTTCAGGAGCCGCCAGGTAAACCAGCGTAAAACGACCTTCTTCATGATCAACGCGCCGAGTCTGAACCAGGCCTAATTTATTGCAATAAAAATCCAGTGATTGCTCTAAATCTTTAACTCTGACCATCGTATGTAAATATCGCATCATGTATACTCCGCAAACTGTTAAAATCAAATTTTTAAACTTCGATAGAATATCATGAGTGATTATCCTGAAAAAACCTGTGAAATTGACCGTTTAATTCGCCATCCAAAGCTCGTGGAAGCTGCATTAAAAGGGCAAAAAACCCAGCAGCGCCGCGACGGCTTGTATGCTTACCCGGGCGAAACGTTTGAACTGGAAGGCGTCCCTTTTGTGGTCACGTCTGTTGAAAGACAGCGCCTCGGCGACATGACCGACGACGATGCCCGTGCAGAAGGGTATCCTGACCTTGCCTTCTACAAAAATCTGATTCTAAAAATGCATCCCGGTATGACCTGGGACGAAGACAGCCAGGTCTGGGTGCACTCGTTTAAAAAGCAAGCCGATTAGAACCTGCGTCGTAGCACTGTCTCAGACAGTGCTACGCTACGGGACATGCGCTATTGCTGGCTATCAACGCTCGCCAGTAGTTTTTTACGAATAAAAAATATAGCCGCCAATCCCACAAAAACCGGTATTTGTGTGACCATGAATATCATCGTCGGATTTTTACTGAACATCCCCGCCAAAGAAGCGACCAACAACTTATTGGCCAACCACCAGGTCAGCCAATATCCCACCAGCCCGATGACCGCCCAATTAATGGCCGGGGCATTTGCTTTTTTAGCCGAAGTATAAAACCAAACCAATACCAGAATCCCGGCAAATTTTGCAAGTAATAACATAGCTCCCCTCTCTATATTTGTCAGTCAAACCGTCTTATTCAGCGCATATTCACCAGAAATTAACACAATAGCGGTTATCATTACCGATACATCAGCACTAAAAGACACAAAAATATTATGATATGCGATATTGTCTTGGCTGACATCTTTTTTCAATCCGGAGCTTGAACAATGGCTAAACTCTTCAAAATTGTCTTATCGATTATCGCATCTCTGATTGCTCTGATCATTATCGCTGCGATTGTGATTCCATTATTTGTCGACCCTAACGACTATAAACCGCAAATCATTGAATTGGTCAAAAAACAAACAGGACGTACCCTAACCATCAATGGCGATCTTGAAATATCGGTTTTCCCGTGGATCGGCGTTTCAACCGGCGAGCTTGCGCTCAGCAATGCCAAAGGTTTCGCTGACCGACCTTTCGCCAAAATTGAAGAAAGCAATATAAAAGTCAAATTATTCCCGCTGTTATCACGTAAAGTCGAAGTCAGCCGCATCGTCCTCAAAGGCCTGGATTTATACCTTGTCAAAAACAAGCAGGGCATCAGCAACTGGGATGACTTGGTTCAGCCCGAGAACGCACAGAAACAGCCAGGCAAATCGCAACCCGCCGATACTTCTACAACCGAAGCGGCACCCGCTTTGGCGGCATTGGCGATTGGCGGATTATCGATTGAAAATGCCCATATCACCTGGAATGACGCATCCAGCGGTCAATATATTGAAATCAGGCAGTTCAATTTAAACACCGACCAACTGATGTTTGACCAGCCCGTCGACGTTGATCTGGCTTTTGAGGTTTTCGATAAAAAAGCCAATACGACGCTTCAACTTGATCTTGCCACACAATTATTGATCAATGCGGCCCTTGACAAAATACAATTCAAATCGCTGACGTTAAACACGACGATGACAGGCGATGACTTACCAAACAAGCAAGTCAATGCCCAATTACAGAGTGATATTGCACTGGATCTGACCCAACAGACGCTGGATATTTCCAATTTAACGCTGCAAAGTGGAAATTTACGGGTAACAGCCCAACTTAAGGGTGTAAACATCAAAGATCAACCTGATTTTAACGGCCTCATCGAAGTGGCTGAATTTGATTTAGGAAAATTTTTGCGCAATATGGGCATAAAACTTAACATGCGCGATGATACAGCACTCAGTCGCTTCCGCTTACAAAGCCAGTTAGCCGCCACCGATAAGGCCGCAAAACTTTCCGGCTTACAGATAACACTCGATGACAGTCACTTGACAGGTGATATTAATATTGCAGATTTCGACAAACAGGCAATTCGATTTAATCTGGTGCTGGATAAAATAAATGCTGATCGCTATTTACCACCTGAAAACAAATCCACTAAAACGGGTAACAAGGTTGCATCGCCCGCCGCTGCCGCAGCTGCAGGCGCTGCGCTATTCCCCGTCGAAACATTGAGAAAACTGAATCTTCAAGGCACGCTGCTGATCAACGCCTTGACCTTCAACAAAATCCCAATGCAGGGCGTACGTTTAACGATTGACGCAAAAAGAGGCCTGCTCAAAACGCAACAGTCTATCCAGCATTTACTCGAAGGCAGTTATCATGGCCAAACGGTGATCAATGTTAAAGGCCGCACGCCATCGTTAGCACTGAACGAAAAGTTGCAAGGCGTCCAAATCGCCCCACTGCTGAAAGCTGTGAACGACAGCGATAGAATGAGTGGAAAAATCAATGCCTCCATCCGCCTGAAGGGCTATGGCAACACCAGCAAGGCCATCAAGTCCAGCTTGAATGGGGCTTTGTCTTTTAATCTCAGCGATAGCGTTATCAAGGGCTTTAATATTCAAAAAATGATTGATAGCATCAAAACGCTGTTAAAAGGTACACCATTACCGCCTGCAAATAAAAATGACCAAACCTTGTTTTCAAAAATCAGCGGTACCGCGACGGTCAGCAATGGTATTGTTAAAAATAACGACCTTATCGCGACCTCTTCCCGTGTCGATGTGACCGGCAAAGGCATCATCAATTTAAGAACGGATCAAATCGATTATAAAATTCGCGCCGCTGTCACCAAACGCGGACAAAAAGATAAAGTCAAAGGCATTCCATTGATCATCAAAATAAGCGGGCCACTCGCCAAGCCCTCTTATCAATTGGATGTCGCGGCAATCGCATTGGAGAAAAACAAAGCGAAAATTGATAAGGTAAAAACCAAATTACTGGATAAGCTGGACAAGAAATTAGGGCCAGGTGCCGCTGATTTACTGAAAAGTTTTTTCTGAGCCAAGTGAAACCTATGGACAACA
>CAYUAE010000141.1:0-4983 GCA_964442675.1 uncultured Methylomarinum sp. | reverse complement strand
CTACTATGTATTCATGTCAAATATTCAGTAGTAAATGGGCCGGTGCCTCGAGGCATTCTTTTATGGTGCCGAGAAATTGCACGGCTTCTTTACCGTCAACCAGGCGGTGATCATAGGACAGTGCTAAATACATGATCGGCCGAATAACAATTTCGCCATTTTCAACCACCGGGCGTTCCTTGATCGCATGCATACCTAAGATGGCACATTGCGGAGGGTTGAGGATGGGGGTAGACAGCATGGAACCAAAAATACCGCCATTGGTAATGGTGAAGGTGCCACCGGTTAAATCGTCCACACTGATGGTGCCGGCTTTTGCCTTGCCGCCAAATTCGGCGATACTTTTTTCGATACCGGCAAAATCAAGTTGGTCGGCATCACGAATGACAGGAACGATGAGGCCGCGGGGTGATGAAACCGCAATGCCGATATCGTAATAGCCATGATAGATAATATCGTTACCATCTATCGAGGCATTGATGGCCGGGAAGCGTTTTAAAGCCTCAATCGAGGCTTTGACAAAAAACGACATAAAGCCGAGTTTGACGTCATGTTTTTGCTCGAAGCGTTCTTTATATTGCTGGCGAAGATTGATGACCGCCTGCATATTCACCTCATTGAAGGTGGTCAGCATGGCGGCATTTTGTTGCGCCTGCAGCAAGCGTTCGGCAATTTTTGCCCGTAGCCGTGTCATGGGAACACGTTGTTCCGGCCGTATTGGAGAGGATGTGGCGTAAACCGGCGTTTCTATATCCTGCGTAGTCGGGCTTGTGCTGGATTCGGTTGATTTTTTGGCTTCCGCTTGCGCTTGTTTTTCCAGATAGTCCAGAACGTCTGTTTTTAAAATACGGCCATGCTTTCCCGTACCCAGAATTTTTTGAGGGTCCAACTGATTTTCCTGGATTAAGCGTCTGACGGCAGGACTTAATGGAATATCGGCACTGGCATTGGCGGCCGTTTCGGTTTGCTCTGGTTCTGCAATCGCTTGTTCTTCCATGATGGCGAGGACTTCGCCGGCAGTGACCGTTGCGCCATCAGGTTTGATGATTTCTTTCAGGATGCCTGTGGCTGGTGCGGGAACTTCCAGCACCACTTTATCGGTTTCGAGATCAACCAGGGTTTCATCCTTGGTAATCGAGTCACCGGGGTGTTTGTGCCAGGCGACCAGTGTTGCATCGGAGACTGATTCAGGTAAGTCCGGGACCAGAATTTCATGTTTCATGTTTATTTCCTATCAGGTTTCCATAGAGGGCTGATTGAACGACGGCGCGTTGTTCTTGAATATGTGTTTTGAAGCTGCCAACCGCTGGCGCTGCCGAAGCCGGACGCCCAACATACTCAATATTGGCATTGGCATCAAGATTGTTGTAGAAATGATGTTTGCTTTGATACCAGGCGCCTTGGTTTTTGGGTTCTTCCTGGCACCAGACGTATTCCTTGATATTGGGATATTGTTGAATGATGCTGCGAAACGCCTGCGCAGGGAAGGGGTATAATTGCTCGACCCGAATGATGGCGATGTGTTCCAGTTTATCGCGGCGACGGGCTTCGAGCACATCATAATAAACCTTGCCCGAGCACATGATCAAACGTGTGATACGGGCTTTATCCAGGTCGTCTATTTCGTCAATGACGGTCTGGAACTGCCCTTGGCTCAATTCTTCCAAAGTGGACACGGCCAGTTTATGTCGCAGCAGACTCTTAGGGCTCATCACAATCAAGGGTTTGCGGTATTGCCGGATTAACTGTCTGCGCAGCAGGTGAAAAATCTGAGCGGGCGTGGTGGGATAACAAACCTGAATATTCGCGTCGGCACACAGTTGTAGATAACGTTCCAGTCGTGCCGAGGAGTGTTCAGGGCCTTGGCCTTCGCAACCATGCGGCAGCAACATGACCAAGCCGCTCAAACGTCCCCATTTTGATTCACCCGAGCTGATGAATTGGTCAATAACAACCTGGGCGCCATTGGCGAAATCGCCAAATTGCGCTTCCCAGATGACCAGCTTGTTAGGTTCGGTGGAGCTGTAGCCATATTCAAAGCCCAAAACCCCTTCTTCCGACAGTAAGGAATCGAATATTTGCGGGCGCGCCTGATTTTCGGCCAGGTGTTTTAAAGGGATGTAAGGTTCGCCGTTGATTTGATTGTAAATAATAGCGTGGCGATGGAAAAAAGTGCCTCGGCCCACATCCTGGCCGGTTAAGCGGATTTCGTAATTTTCCAGCAATAAGGTGGCATAGGCCATGGTTTCGGCGAAGCCCCAATCCAGTGGCAACGCACCGGCCGCCATTTTATTCCGGTTTTCCATGATTTTGGCGACGCGAGGATGCAGCTCAAAGCCAGACGGCAGGCGTTGCAGCCTGTCATTACAAAAACGAATCCGCTCCAGGGCGACACGCGTATCAGCCGGTTCTTCCCAGCTTTTATAGAGAAAAACATCCCATTGGCGCGAATAAGAATAACTGGTGTTATCCAGAATCGGGCGGGAGACGACCTGTTCCTGATCCAGTTTATGCTGATACTCTGTTTCCATTGCCTTGGCTTCGTCGGCGCTGATCAGCTGCTCCTGAATGAGTTTTTCAGCATAGATTTGACGCGTTGTCGGATGATTATGGATGATTTTATACATGACTGGCTGCGTGACAGCCGGTTCATCCGCTTCATTATGGCCTCGGCGGCGATAACAAATCAGGTCGATTACGACATCTTCATGAAAGCGCATGCGGTATTCGAGTGCTAATCGGGTGACAAAAATAACCGCTTCAGGATCATCACCATTGACATGGAATACCGGCGCCTGAATCATATTGGCGACATCAGTGCAATACAGAGTGGAGCGTGCATCGAATGGATTACTGGTCGTGAAGCCGATTTGATTGTTTATCACGATATGGACGGTGCCGCCGGTCGAAAAGGCACGGGTTTCCGACATATTCAAGGTTTCCATGACCACGCCCTGACCTGCAAACGAGGCGTCGCCATGGATCAGAACCGGGATGACGGTGTCAACACTGCCTTTTCCGCGTCGATCCTGTCGTGCCTTGACTGAGCCTTCCACCACAGGATTGATGATTTCAAGATGGGATGGGTTGAAGGCCAGGGTGACATGTAGCGGGCCACCGGATGTCTCGACATTGGAGGAAAAGCCCATGTGATATTTGACGTCGCCCGTCAAGGCGCCGGGTGAGGATACATGGGTGCCTTCAAATTCACCAAACAAGGCAGCTGGGCTTTTGCCGAGTATATTGACCAGAACATTGAGCCGGCCACGGTGCGCCATGCCGATAACAAGCTCTTTTGCCTGCTTTGTACCCGCGAGCTGAATAAGTTCATCCAGGATGGGAATCAACGATTCACCGCCTTCTAGTGAAAAGCGCTTTTGGCCGACATATTTGGTATGCAGATGTTTTTCGATGCCTTCTGCGGCTGTGAGTAAATGCAACAGCCAGCGTTTTTGTTCGGGATCGGTCAAGCCCGGGCGCGAGCTTTCCAGTTTGGTTTGAATCCAACGTTTGGCATCCGTATCGACAATATGCATGTATTCTGTGCCGATACTGCCACAATAAATATCCTTCAGTGTGGTAATGATTTCCCGCAGAGGCATGCGGTCCTTGCCATATAAATTGCCAGTATGGAACAGAGTGTCCATATCCGGCTCGGCCAGACCATAATAAGCCGGCTCAAGATCGGGCGGGATGTGAATGTCTTTACCCAGCGGATTATTGTCTGCAATCTGGTGGCCTTTCATGCGGTACTGATTGATCAGGCGGGCGACGGCAGACTGTTTTTTGACGCTTTCTTCCGTAAAGCCTTGTAATTTGGCTAAACGTCCGGGAGAGCTGACGGCAAGTTGTGCAAACCGTTCCACAATCGGGCTGTGCGGGATGTCGTGCTGATTCGGTTGACGAATTTCGCTGAACTTTTTTTGCCAGCTTTCAGGGACAGAATCAGGGTTTTCCAGATATTGTTCATATAAGTCTTCGACAAAGCTGGCGTTATTACCATACAAAGCCGAAGTGTCGTAAAACATTTTGACAAGACTCATGCAAAATTCCAGTTTTAGCAAGTGATGCTTAATGATAGGCCGTAAGTGGTATATTACCAAGTCAAAATGACATACACGATTCAAATTGTGTTTCAAGCCTTAAGCTGGTGCAGGACCAGATCAACATCATGACTGAAAAAAGAATAGTAATCAAAATCAATCAGAAAAAAATGCAGGATACAGTATCGTCTATCGAGCCCGAGATGATTACAGAGTGGAATATTCCACGGCTTATTATGTTTTTTTTAGGGCTTATATTAATCATTGGAATGGTATTTTTTTGGGTGACTGATCAATCCGAAGAAGAAGCCAATGACAGGTTAGAGCAAAATCCGCAAAGTGATAATGAAGTGAGAAATAATCGTGCTGAAACTAATAATGTAATGACTTCGGCCGTAGTTAAAAAAAAGATCGATTCAATCCCTGTCAAAACCGAAGAAACTGTGGCAGTTGAAGAGACAGATATTCACATTAAAAAAGATACCGCTAATGTTATAAAAAAATATAAGTTTCCAGTTAAAGTCAATATAGCTGATAAAAGAGTGAGCCGGGCTGTTATTGCCTATTCATTAAAACAAAAGGAGCCTGAGGAGATTGTGACAGGGTGGGTCAAGGCGGATAAAGCGAAGGCGGTCGGTGTCTATTTTTTTACCGAAATCAATCAGATGAAAGGAGAGGTTTTATTCCATAAATGGTATCTGAATAATAAAATAGTATTTAGCAGAAGACTTAATATACTAGGAAATCATTGGAGAGCTTCAACCAGTAAATTGATCACTTATTCTCAAAAAGGCGAATGGCGTGTCACGTTAGTTAATCGAAATCAGCAGGTTTTAGCTGAAATAAGGTTTTATGTTATTTGATTAATGCTTTTGTTTTTATAAGCCTCCGTCACCTGCCCGCCTACGAGGCCTTCACCACGATGCTCGCCGCCGCCGTC
>CAYUAE010000140.1:0-4989 GCA_964442675.1 uncultured Methylomarinum sp. | reverse complement strand
TTACCAACGAGAGGACTAACATGACAGATTGTCTATTTTGTAAAATGGCGAACGGGGAAATCAAGCCTGATATCGTCTATGAAGATGACACCGTGCTGGCGTTTCGGGATATCAACCCGCAAGCGCCGGTACATATCCTGATTATCCCGAAACGACACATCGCGACATTGAATGATTTGGACGATGTCGAACTGGCCGGAACCCTGCTGTTGACGGCAAGCAAAATCGCCCGTCAGGAAAATCTTGCAGAAGATGGCTATCGCACCGTATTCAATTGTAATAAACAAGGTGGACAAGAGGTTTACCATATCCATCTGCATTTGTTAGGTGGCCGCCAAATGACATGGCCACCGGGTTGATATGTTGAAAATAGGACGCTTTAACAGCCTCAAAATCGTCAGAAAACGCGATGACAGCGTTTGGCTGAAGGGTGCAGCGGAACAGGAACTGATGCTGCAAGATTCATCTGTCGCCGATAAACAGGAAGGTGATACGCTCGACGTATTTATTTATACCGATGGTCAGGGTGGTTTGCTCGCCACGCTAACAAAACCAAAGGCGCAAGTGGGTGAGGTGGCCTTTTTACCGGTGGTGGCGACAACTAAGGTCGGCACCTTTCTGGACTGGGGGCTGCCAAAGGATTTATTTGTACCGTTTAGCGAACAAAAACAAAAAATGCAAGTGGGGCGCTCCTATCTGGTGCGTCTTTTTCTGGACGAAGACAATCGCATAGCGGCCTCAGCAATGCTGGATGATTTTATTCTGGATGAGGCGGTTTATCTAAAACAAGGTGATGAGGTCGATTTAATGATCGCAGGGCAGACCGAATTAGGTTACAAAGCCGTGGTCAATCATAAATTCTGGGGTTTATTGTACAAAAACGAAACCTTTCAACCTTTAAAAACCGGTCAGCAATGCCGAGGCTATATCAAACAGATTCGCCCGGATAAGCGTATTGATTTGATTCTTGATCGCACCAGATTTGCCGATAAAGTCGATCAGGTCTCTGATGCCATCATGCAACACATTCAACAAAACGGTGGCCGTATGGCGCTTAATGACAAAAGTGCGCCAGAAGCCATTTACCGGCAATTTGGCGTCAGTAAAAAAATATTCAAACAGGCCATCGGTCGCTTGTATAAAACACGCCAGATTAAAATCACCGAAAACGGCATTGAGCAAGTCAACACGCCGTCCGCATAAGCGACTTTTTTCCAATCTACAGGTCACAAAGACAGCATCATGGGCTTACAGGAAAACTTTGAAAAACTGCCATTAAAGGATTTTACCGAAAAGGCGTATCTGGATTACTCCATGTACGTCATTCTCGACCGCGCCTTACCACATATTGGCGATGGCCTTAAACCCGTGCAACGGCGTATCGTCTATGCCATGTCAGAACTGGGCCTGACCGCGCTGGCCAAATACAAAAAATCCGCGCGTACGGTCGGTGATGTACTGGGTAAATACCATCCGCATGGCGATTCGGCCTGTTATGAAGCGATGGTCATTATGGCCCAGCCCTTTTCCTATCGTTATCCGCTTATCGATGGCCAGGGCAACTGGGGATCAAGCGATGATCCTAAGTCTTTTGCGGCCATGCGTTATACCGAATCACGACTGACGCCCTATGCCCAAACGCTGCTCAGCGAATTAGGCCAGGGTACGGTGGAATGGGGGGATAATTTTGACGGTACGCTGAAAGAACCGAAATTATTACCCGCTCGCCTGCCCAATGTATTGTTGAATGGCACCATGGGCATCGCAGTCGGTATGGCAACTGATATCCCGCCGCATAATCTGCGCGAAGTCGCTGCGGCCTGCATACAACTGTTAATCGATCCGGAAACCCCGCTGGAAAAGCTGATGACGGTGATTAAAGGCCCGGATTATCCAACCGAAGCCGAAATCATCAGCTCCCAGGCCGACATTGAAAAAATCTACCAGACCGGCAATGGCTCGATCAAAATGCGGGCAAAATACGAGAAAGAAGACCGTAATATCGTCATCACCGCCTTGCCGCATCACGTCTCCGGCGCCAAACTGATGGAGCAGATTGCAGCGCAAATGCTGGCTAAAAAACTGCCGATGATTGAAGATTTGCGCGATGAATCCGATCATGAAAATCCGACCCGGCTGGTGATTATCCCCAAATCGCGTCGCGTGGATACCGAGGCGGTCATGTCTCATCTGTTCGCCACCACCGATCTGGAAAAAAATTACCGTGTCAATCTGAACATGATTGGCTTAAATGGCAAACCGCAAGTCAAACCGTTGCGCCAGATTCTGACCGAATGGCTGGAATTTCGAACCGAAACCGTGCGCCGACGTCTGCAACATCGCTTAGATAAAGTGCTGGCGCGTCTGCATATTCTGGAAGGCTTGTTAATCGCCTTTTTAAATATTGACGAAGTCATTCATATTATCCGCACCGAAGATGAGCCTAAACCGGTATTGATGAGCCGCTTCGGTATTACTGAGATTCAAGCCGAAGCGATTCTGGAATTAAAGCTGCGCCACCTGGCTAAGCTTGAAGAAATGAAAATCCGTGGTGAACAGGAGGAACTGGAAAAAGAACGCAAAGCATTGGAAAAAACATTGGCATCACCGCGTTTGCTGAATCAGTTGATTCGCAAGGAAATCGAACGTGATGCGGAAAAATATGGCGATGACAGACGCTCACCCATTGTCGAACGTGCCACTGCCCATGCGCTGGATACCACCGCATTGATCTCGAATGAACCGGTGACCATTATCCTGTCGCAAAAAGGCTGGATTCGCGCCGCCAAAGGCCACGATTTTGATGCCAAAAGCCTGAATTATCGGGCTGGCGATGGCTTTCTCGATTGTGCTTATGGCCGCACCACACAACCGGTCTATGTGCTCGATTCAACCGGCCGGGTGTACATGACCACAGCCCATGATCTGCCCTCGGCACGCAGTCAGGGCGAACCTTTGACCGGTCGGTTCAAACCGCCGGCAGGCGCCTTGTTTAGCTACCTTTTGGCCGGCGATGATGAAGACAACTACATCATGGCCAGCGATCACGGCTATGGCTTCAGGTTGCAATTGAAAGACCTGCAAACCAAAAACAAAGCCGGTAAAGCCGTGTTGACCCTGCCGGAAGGCGCCGCGATACTCAAGCCAGCCAAAATCAATGCCGTTGACGACGATTTACTGGCTGTCGTGACACAACAAGGGCGTCTGTTAATTTTTCCTGTCGCCGAATTACCCGCCCTGAAAAAAGGCAAGGGCAACAAACTCATCCAGATTCCACCGGCAGACTTAAAAGCCGGTAATGATCGTGTTATCGATATTCAAGTATTCAGTCCCGGTCAGGAATTAGTGATTTTATCGGGAAAACGTCATTTAACCCTGAAACAAGTCGATATTGAGCATTATGCATCCAGCCGCGCAAAACGTGGCCTGCATTTACCGCGTGGATTTCAGCGCGTAGAGGCATTGGATGTCAAACCCTAAAACGGGAGGACAACACAAACGATGAAAATAAGGTTGAATAAAAGCCTGATCACCAATCTTGTCGCGCTCAGCATCATTGCCGCCGCCTATTGCAGCCCGTATCAAACCGAATTATTGAAATCGATCGGCTTTTTTGCCTTATCGGGGGCGGTCACTAACTGGCTGGCGATTTATATGCTGTTTGAAAAAGTCCCCTTGCTCTATGGCTCCGGTGTCATTCCCAACCGCTTTGAAGAATTTAAATATTCCATCAAGGAACTGATGATGAAACAATTCTTTACGGCCGACAATATCGAGCAATTTATCGAGAAAGAAGAACAGCAGGGCAGTCATGTCCTGAATCTCGACCCCTTGCTCAATGCCGTAGATTACGACAAGATTTATGACGGACTGGTCAGCGCCATCATGGAATCCTCATTCGGCGCTATGCTGCAAATGATGGGCGGCGTTGAAGCGCTTGAACCCTTAAAAGAACCGTTTAAAGAAAAAATACAGACCATTCTGACCGAAATGGTTGAATCGGAACGCTTCCATAAAGCCTTGCAACACAGCCTGAACGCCGAAAAAATATCGCAAGACATCACCCATAGAATCGAGGCTGTCATCGACAAACGTCTGAATGAACTCACCCCGCAACAGGTCAAGGAAATGGTGCAAACCATCATCCGTGAACATCTCGGCTGGCTGGTCGTCTGGGGCGGCGTATTCGGCGGCTTGCTCGGTGCAGCCTTCAGCTTTATTTAAATGTCATGACAAACCCACTGACCTTACATTACGATGAATATGGCGAGGCTGGGAAACCTGCCTTGATTATTCTGCACGGTTTTTTCGCCTCATCCCGAAACTGGCGTGCCATCGCCCGTCAATTACAAGCGGAATATCATATCTTTGTGCCCGATCAACGCAATCACGGCGCATCGCCTCATGCAGAACCTATGGACTATCCAAGCATGGCGCAGGATATGGTCGATTTTTTGCAGCAACGAGATCTCCCCAAAGCCCATTTTCTAGGGCATAGCATGGGCGGTAAGGTTGCCATGTGGTTGGCCTTGCATCATCCCGAACGGATTGACAAACTCATCGTCGCCGACATTTCCCCGACCGCTTATCAACATAGTTTTGATAACACCATTGAGGCTTTAAAAGCCATTCCACTCCATCAAATCCACAATCGTAAACAAGCCGACCAATACCTCAGTCAGGCTATTTCTGATGCAAGCTATCGTCAATTTTTGCTGCAAAACCTGATATTACAACAAGGTGAATACCGCTGGCGGGTCGATCTGGATATTTTTCAACGCCATGCCGATAACATCGTCAGCTTTCCAACCCCTGAAAGCGAAACGCAATACACAGAACCTGTCTTATTTTTAGGGGGTGCAGAATCTGACTATATTCGTGAAAACGATGTCTATCGTTATTTCCCCAATGCCATCATCCAATACCTGCCCAATGCCGCCCACTGGCTGCATGTGCAAGCACCCGATGAATTTTGTGCCGCTGTACGGC
>CAYUAE010000139.1:0-4997 GCA_964442675.1 uncultured Methylomarinum sp. | reverse complement strand
AATCAGCTCCGGCGGCTTGTCTGGCCTTGTTATACACCAATTGCAATTCATCAATGATATTTCCTGCATTATCCGATGCACTCTTCATTGCAACCATTCTGGCAGACTGCTCGCAGGCATTATTTTCTACCAGACCTTGATAAACAATCGCCTCGACAAAACGGCTCAGCAAGATATCCAGAACCTCTTGTGCATCAGGCTCATACAAATAATCCCAATGCCCGGATAAATCCTCTTCCAGATCTGTTTCTGAAATCGGCAGCAATTTCTCAACACCGGGTTTCTGTGTCATGGTATTTACAAATTCATTGCTTGCCAGATACAGCGCATCAATCTCTTTCTGATAAAAGGCATCCAGCATCAACTTAATCAGCCCAGCAATATCTTCCAGGTGCGGCGTATCACCTAGTTTAGTGACCTGCCCAACAATATTGGCATTGATACCACTAAAAAAACTGACCCCTTTGCTCCCAATGACAGCGACATCGATTTCGATTTTAGCCTGTTCCCATTCTTGAAAATGCTTCAAGATCACTCGAAACAGATTGGAATTCAATCCACCGCACAAGCCTCGGTCTGAACTGACTACGATGACGCCAACACGCTTAACATCTCGCTCCTGCAGGAATGGATGTTTATATTCCGGATTCGCATGAGCCAGATGTTTAATAATCTGGCTTATCTTTTTCGAATACGGCCGTGTTGCATCCATCTTTTCTTTTGTTTTACGCATCTTACTTGCCGCCACCATCTCCATAGCGCGCGTAATCTTCTGAGTATTTTTAATACTCGTAATCTGAGTGCGTATTTCTTTACCAACAGCCATTAAACTGCCCCTTTACCAGGTATTGTTTTTAATGAAATCCTCAATCGCGGAACGAATACCTTTTTCGATATCAGCGTTGTAATCACCGGTTTCATTGATTGTTGCCAATAAGTCAGCGTGTTCTGATTTCATATACGCCTGTAATGCGCTTTCAAAATCACGTACTTTTTCAACCTCTAAGTCGTCAAGAAAACCTTCGTTAGCGGCGTACAATGATACAGCCATTTCCGCAACCGACATTGGACTGTATTGATTTTGCTTCATCAATTCAGTTACCCGTTGACCACGCTCAATCTGTTTACGCGTGCTCTCATCTAAGTCCGATGCGAATTGAGCAAATGCCGCCAATTCACGATATTGCGCCAAATCCAGACGAATACCGCCGCCCAATTTTTTAATGATTTTAGTCTGTGCCGCGCCACCTACCCGCGATACGGATAAACCCGCATTAACGGCAGGGCGAATACCGGCATTGAATAGATCGGTTTCCAGGAATATCTGTCCATCGGTAATTGAAATCACGTTTGTTGGAACAAACGCCGAAACGTCACCGCCTTGTGTTTCAATAATCGGCAAAGCAGTTAAAGAACCGGTTTTACCTTTAACTTTACCGTTGGTCAGTTTTTCAACTTCCGCTGCATTGATTCGAGCGGCGCGTTCTAACAGCCGTGAGTGAATATAGAAGACATCACCCGGATACGCTTCACGACCCGGCGGGCGACGTAACAACAATGAAATCTGACGATAAGCCCAGGCCTGCTTGGTTAAATCATCATAGATAATCAGCGCATCTTCACCGATATCCCTGAAATATTCACCCATGGCACAGCCGGTGTAAGGTGCGATAAATTGCAATGCCGCCGATTCCGATGCTGATGCTGAAACGACAATGGTATGATCCATCGCGCCATGCTCTTCCAATTTACGCACCACGTTTGCAATCGACGAACGCTTCTGGCCGATCGCGACATAGATACATTTAATACCCGTGCCTTTTTGGTTGATGATAGCGTCGACTGCAATGGCTGTTTTACCCGTTTGACGATCACCAATAATCAATTCCCGTTGACCGCGTCCTACCGGAATCATCGAATCGATCGATTTCAAACCAATCTGAACGGGTTGATCTACGGACTGTCTGGCAATAACACCCGGTGCAATCTTCTCAATCGGCGAAGACAATTCCGTTTCAATCGGGCCTTTACCATCGATGGGGTTCCCTAAAGCGTCAACGACACGACCTAACAGGGCCTCGCCTACGGGCACTTCCAAAATTCTCCCGGTACATTTTACGGTGTCTCCTTCGGTGATATGCTGGTACGCACCCAACATAACCACACCCACAGAATCTCTTTCCAAGTTCAATGCCATGCCATAAGAGCCGCCGGGGAATTCCAGCATTTCACCTTGCATGGCCTCTGACAAACCATGTACTCTGACGATACCATCAGTCACACTGACAACAGTACCCTCTGTATGTGCTTCAACCGAGACGTCGAAGTTTTCGATCTTCTTTTTGATCAGATCACTAATTTCAGATGGATTTAATTGCATTTTGTTTTTCCCACTCTATGTTTAGAGCCTTTTTTCTAATTGATGAAGCTGGCCGCTGATTGAACTGTCAATAACCTTATCGCCTGCTTTTGCCACAATACCGCCAATCAGTGTCTTATCGACTTTAACGGTTGCGTTAACTTTTTTACTCAACAGTTTTTCAAGGCTGGTTACAAACTTTTTCTGTTCGTCTTTCGTAATCGGATAAGCACTGTAAAGATCAACATTGATATATCCCTCATCTTCTGCCTTGTATTGTTCATACAACTCAGAAATTTGTGGAATTAATTTAAGACGATCATTTTCAATCAGAATCTTCAGAAAATTCTCTGCTTCGTCATGAATATAGCCTTTGCTGATATCCAGCATTAGCTGTAACAGCCGCTCTTTTTCAACCCGTGGATTATCGACGACAGCCTGCAATGCCTTGTCTTGCATCACCTGCGCCAAAAAAGCCAATGAATCCGACCAGACGCCTGCCGCGCCAACTTCCTTCGCTCTTTTGAATGCCGCTTGCGCATAAGGTCTTGCTAATGTTGATAATTCAGTCATCGCTTAACCCAACTGTTCTGTGGCTTTTTCAAGAATTTCTTTATGCTTAGCCTTATCAATTTCTTCTTTAAGAATCTGTTCGGCCGCACGCAATGCCAATGAAGCTACCTGCTTACGCAATGCCTCTTTTGCCTGCTGCATTTCCTGCTCAATCTGCGCTTCTGCGGCCTGCAATATCCGCTCGCCTTCTTTCTTGGCAGTTTCCTTTGATTCTTCGACGACTTCGTTTGCACGTTTTTGCGCCATACTGACGATTTCAGCGGCTTGCTCTTTGGCTTCTTTCAGCAAGTTTTTCGCCTTCTTTTCCGCCAGTTTAATTTCTTCCTGACCTTTTTCAGCAGCAGCAAGCCCTTCAGCAATTTTTGCTTTCCGTTCTTCCAGCGCCTCCATGATTGGCGGCCAAACGTACTTCATGGTAAACCATACCAGAAGTGTAAACGTTATCATCTGCCCGATCAGAGTAGCATTGATACTCATGATGCTTTCCTCATTGTGCTGTCGTTAATGGATTGATCTTAGCCTGCCGCAGACTGAACAGCTGAAAGGAACGGGTTTGCAAAAGTGAAAAACAACGCCATACCGACACCAATCATGGTTACCGCATCAAGTAAACCAGCGACGATAAACATTTTAACCTGCAACATAGGAACCAGTTCCGGCTGACGGGCTGCGCCTTCCAGAAACTTACCACCTAACAGACCAAAACCGATTGCGGTTCCAACAGCGCCCATACCTAAAATGATACCCACAGCGATTGCAGTCAGGCCTTGTACTTCAGCAATTAAAGATGCGATTTCCATAAAATCTCCTCGTAATAGTAATTTCAGTAAAATAAAAAATTAGTGATCCTCATGCGCCATGCTTAAATAAACGATGGTCAACACCATGAATATAAAGGCTTGCAACACGATAATCAGAATATGAAAAATTGCCCATGGAAAACTGAGCATAGGTTGTATCAAAGGTGGCAATAATGCAATCAGAATGAAGATCAACTCACCGGCATACAAGTTACCAAATAGCCGCAGTCCCAACGATATTGGCTTGGCAATTTCTTCAACCACCTTCAATAGCAGATTAAAAGGCATCATCCACGGCCCAAACGGGGTACACGTCAATTCTTTGGCGAAGCCAAAAACGCCCTTTACTTTAATACTGTAGAAAATAATCAGTACAAATACACTGATTGACATCGCGAATGTCGCATTCAGATCGGTACTCGGCACCACTCGCATATATTCCATGCCCATCAAACCGGCAATACCAGGCAATAAATCCACTGGAATCAGATCCATGAAATTCCACAAAAACACCCAGCAAAAAATAGTCAGCCCCAATGGTGCTATCAACTGGCTTTTGCCATGAAAAGTATCTTTCACTTGTCCATCGACAAATTCAACCAGCATTTCGGCAATATTTTGGGTTAAATTCGGAATCCCTGCCGTTGCCTTGTCTGCCTGGCCTTTAAAAAACCAGATAAACAGCCCACCTAAAAATGCCGAAAAGAACAAGGTATCCAAGTGCAATGTCCAGAACCCCTCACCTACCGTCAGGGGGGTTAAGTGATGCACAATATAACCTGTTGCTCCGCCTTCGCTAGCCATGTTTCCTCTCATTCATCAATCGCGCCACAACAGTAGCGCCAACCAAAACACAGATGACACTGCCACATATCCTGCCAGCACCGTCAATAAATTCACCCCGGGGATTTGAAAAATAACGGCAAATAATGCCGCTGTCAAAATCAGCTTTGCTGTTTCCCCGCTATAAAAGGCACGCACTATCTTTTTCGCGCCTTTATTCCTGCTCAAATAAATCTTCCAGGCAAAATAGCCATTCGGTATCAAGGCAACCAACGACCCCAAAAGCGGAGACTTGGCACCTTCAAATCCACCTGACACAAAAAATCCCGATGCTACTACAATAGCCATCAGGACCTGCATCGCCAAAATCCTTGAGACAGTTGAAAAATGGTTTTCGACTGCCATCTTACATCCCCTCACACATCAAGCTTTCAAATTATATCCAGCCCCTCTCATTAAAGCAAGAAAACAATAACTTAGCC
>CAYUAE010000138.1:0-5111 GCA_964442675.1 uncultured Methylomarinum sp. | reverse complement strand
GCTTATATTTCAGGGCAATGGCTTTAAATTGTTGTGTAGCAAGCTCTATTTCTGTCATATCCTGGCTTGCAAGTGCTTTTTCAATCTGCTTTATCAATGCTTCGATCTGTGTCAGCAGAGCGGTGTTGTCATGAGTCGAAACCGGCTCTGCTGTCGATACCGGGCGTGGCGGCATTTGCATTATGGTATTCTGCGTTTTGTTATCGCTTATCGGAGTTAATAGCCATTGTTCAACCTTTTTCAGAAGTTGTACTCTTGAAAAGGGCTTGCTTAAGAAGTCATTCATACCGACTTCCATGCATGCTTTTTGATTTCCGGTAAACGCATCGGCGGTTAATGCGATAATTGGAACCGGTTTGTTTTTTTTATCCTGGCGGATACGCTGTGTTGCGGTCAATCCATCCATTACCGGCATATGACAATCCATTAAAACCAGCGAATAGTCGTTGTTTTTAAGTAATGCAACAGCCTGCTGCCCATTCATAGCAATTTCCACGGACAATCCAGCCTGCATTAAAATATTTTTCGTCATCTGTCTGTTAATTTCATTGTCTTCGACCAATAACACAGGCTTCAAGTCGGTATAATGCGCGAAGGAAATTTCACCTAAGTCTGTCGTAACCAGGCCATCAATATCTTCTACCAGACTTAAACGATCTTTTTTTAAATGCAAACAGGCCAATTCTGGACTGTTATGATTGATTTCAATCCATTCGGGTGTCATCGACCAGCACGCGCAAGTAACTTTTTGACTAGCTGTTTTGTTATAGCGCAACCAAAAATCCAGCTCATCTCTATCTTGAACAGAAAAAAGCAGTAACGCATAACGCAAGGCTTTTTCCGGCTGTTTTTGTAATAATTGCCGCTGTTCTTTATTCAATACCACAACTAAATAACCTGCGTCATGTAAGCGTGTTTCCATAATCTCTGCATCACGGCTGTCGCTCAATCCGATTAATGGAATCTGTAAAGTTGACAAGTGTTCATTCTGGGTTGGCAAAATCAATGGTATCTGACAAGTGAATGTCGTCCCCTGCCCAGGATGACTGTTTACCGTAATATCACCCCCTAACAATTCAATCATCCGCTGACTGATGGCCAAACCTAACCCCGTTCCACCAAATTCACGGGTCGTTGAAGAATCTGCTTGCGTGAAAGGCTCAAACAAATGCGCTAATTTATCGTCAGCAATCCCTATGCCACTATCAGATATCGAGAACTCAAGCTGACATAATTCACCCTGTTTTTGTTCACATCTAATGTCTAGTTTCACAAACCCCTGATCGGTAAACTTAATTGCATTGCTTAACAGATTAAATAAAATCTGTTTTATTTTTTGACAATCGCCATAGACATAGCGCGGTACATCATCACTCATTGAGACGTCAAAAAGTACACCCTTAAGTGTACAAACATGATAATGATTATGTTTAACGGCAATTAAAAGTGCATATAAATCAAACCAACATGAATCCAGTTCCATTTTTCCAGCTTCAATTTTGGAAAAATCGAGAATATCATTAACTTGCACCAATAAAGCACTCGCCGACTGTTTGATAATTTGAATAAATTCCTTTTGTTTAGGATCAAGATCAGTCGTTCTCATCAAGCCGGAAAAGCCAATAATGGCATTAAGCGGAGTCCGTATTTCGTGACTCATCATCGACAAAAAATCGGACTTGGCCAAATTTGCCTTTTGCGCATGCTCGGCCAATTCCATTGCCTTGTTTTTAGCATCAATCAAAGCCAAGGTCCGCTTTTCGACCATTTCTTCCAGAATTTCTTTCTGATGTAAAAGTTGATCATGCCAATAGGCTGTTTTCTCCAGCATGCTGTTAAATGCTTTGCCCAAGCGCCCAATCTCATCATCGGTCTGACTGATTTCAGCGCGTTTGTCAAAGCGTCCGGATGCGGCAACGTCTTCGCTAATGGCCAGCAATTCCAGAATAGGTTCGACTAATTTTCGGCTGAATCGGTCCATCACCCAAAAAATAAACACCGACGACAAAGACAACCCAATCAAAGCCAGTAATATCTGGTGACCCAATTGCTGATACACAGATTGCAAACTGACAACCAATATCAAATAGCCCTGGTTTTCATCATCCAGTATCAGCTGTTTGCACATATAAAGTTGTTGCAATGAAAATTCATGGTGTGGACATTGCTGAAGCTTCTCGTTGACAGCCAAGTTGATATTTTTTTTGTTGATAACCGCGATAGGCTTTTGACTGCCTTGTTTGAAGGCTGCAGCATAGACAATATCTTTCTGTATTTGCAATGCATCAAGCGTCTTTCTGGCGACGCGTTCATCATCAAAAATCAATGCGGGAATAATCGATTGCCCGGTGATTTCAGCCAATGCATTGACTTCATGCAGCAGCACAGCACGATTACTGAAAAAAGCATTAACCGCCAAAATACTGCCAGCGACCAGTAACATGAATAAAATACACAGACTGAATAACAGTTTCAGTTTTCGGCGTATCGAAGCGGTTTTCAAATTAAACATAACAAACGCATGATTTCACAAGTGTTAAACACGCGCTATTATTCAACAGTTTTTACATTCGGAAAAGGCGAGCTTATGATTTCAGCTAATTTTAAGATGCGGGCATTGATGCTCAGGCCGGCTTGCTTCAAGGCGGAAAGGTTGATCATTAACCTGGTTTTTTTATTATGCACTTCAAACCCCACCATGCCTCCGTTTTGAACAAACCCTAGGCCTTCTCCAACGGTCAAAATGGGTTGCTTTTTTATCTGATTTAGAAGCTGCCGTAAAATATCCTGCTTCAAACCACTGATATAAAGCACATGGCACTGTTGTATTTTTCTTAACCGAGATAAATACCTTATCTGAATATTTCTTTTTCGCTTCGACTCTCTCTCTAACGCATAAAATGCGTCTCTGACAATATTATCGCCGACGACACAGATTTGAATGTTTTTTGAAATACCCGGTAACACAAGAGGTGGCCAGCGGGTGAAACGGGCAATATTGAACGTCAGCAAGGCAAATACAGCCGGTTTATCCAAAACTTGAGCCGATAGCCATCCAATATTGCTAAAGAACAGCAATACGATTAGACAATAATTAAGTCTTTTGGATAATTTAAGCATACATATGTAATGCCTTAAAATCGCCAGGTGAATTTACCATACACCCCCCTGTCTATTTCGACCGGTTGAATAAATGCTGGATTAACATATTCCTGATGGTGACTTTGTAATAAGTTCTGTCCGGTAACAGAAAACTCAAAATCTTTTTGTATTCGCCAGGCCGTTCGAATATCAAGGCTCATGTAGTCCTTGATCATCACCGGACGCCACACCCCAATCGCTATACTCCGATCAACATACCGATAGATGATATCCAGATCTACATCTTCGCGTAGCGATAAGGCACTACGGACAAAAAAACGATGCTGTGGGCTTTGCCCTGTTTCCTCCATCGCTTCCCGACTACTATAATCCATTTTCAACCAGCTGTAATGCGCATCCCAGCGCCACCAGGAAAAAGGCTGCCAGACTGTCGCCAATTCAAGCCCATAACTGTGTACACTGTGTTCATTGACAAAAACCAATGGTTGAACGATATAATTTGGCGCGTTTGATGGATCCAGTGCCAGAGGGCGAGCCGAGCGCAAGCGAGTATAATCGTTATAAAAAGCTGTCAAATCGAATGAAAAATGCTTGATTGCCGTGGTTCGGTAGCCTATTTCATAACTTAAAACATGTTCAGACCCAAAATCCCTGTTGCCTTCAATACGAACAACCAGAGGCAACCCACCTGCATTAGTGCTGCCTGCCGTTAAGCTAAGGTCATGCTCTGCCCGGCTGGGCGTTCTGACGGCGCGAGAAATCGCCGCCCAGAGTCTGTGTTTGGGATGAAACGCCCATAGTGCGCGAGCACTGGGCTGCACTTCAAAACCGCTGTAATCATTATGTTCGAATTTACTGCCCACGGTCAGCCATAATTCATTCTCGATCAGGGTGATCTCATCCTGAACAAAGCCACTGACCAATTGATCATTGCGCCGATCAGGATAAATTTGGGCAAACCCTGAATAAAAACTGAATTGGTCATGCCGATAGCGATAATGTGCACCCCAAACAATATCGTGCCAATCTAAAACGGAAAAACGATGCTGGAAGTCAAGATCAATAGTATGGCGATTTTCCAGCCGTTGAATATTCTGAATCTGATAAAAATCATAATAGGCCTGAAACTGGTAACTCGACGTCGGTGAAAAAATATGTTTTTGCCTGAACAGCACATTACCGCCAAAACTATCCGCCTTATCCCGCAGGCTTAAGGTTTGTGGACGAGTGTTTTTTATAACAGGAAGAGTCATGTTATCACGCATCCAATTATAAAATGCATCGCCTTGAATAGTAATGGAGTCCCGGTTTGTGTAATCAGAGTCCAGGCGAAAACCCGTCTGCATTTTTTGCCAGCTATCGCCTGCATCCTGGCCATTTTTCAAACTGTTTTCATCACGCACATCGCCTTTAATATAGGCACGAGCCGCAGTGGACTGATTAATCTTGCCACCATAACGCAAGGCGCCGAAGCCTGTTTGTTCTGTACCACCACCCCCGGCAAGTAACCCGCCTTGTGTTTTATCCGCTTGTTTCGTGATGATATTAATAACACCATTGACGGCATTCGCCCCCCAAAGGGTTGCGCCGGGCCCGCGGATAACCTCAATCCGTTCGATATCCTCCATCACCACATCCGCCTGCTCCCAATAAGTTCCGGAAAAGGCTCGCGTATAGAGATTGCGCCCATCAATCAGAACCAGAAGTTTATTGGACATGCGATTATTAAATCCCCGGATTGAAACCGCCCATTGATGTGAATTGATACGGGCGACATCGACCCCAGGAGCTAATCTTAACGCTTCGGGGATTGATCGTGCGCCAATGCGTCGAATATCATCCTGGCTAATGACAAAAACAGCGGCAGCGGCATCATTTAAAGACTGAGCTTTTTTAGACACCGTTGTCACTTCAACATTCAATAATTCTTCAACTGATAGTTCACTGGCCGGTTTTTCGTTGGCATAAACCGCACTCAAAAAAGCAGGAAGCACAATCGCTAAGGATAA
>CAYUAE010000137.1:0-5170 GCA_964442675.1 uncultured Methylomarinum sp. | reverse complement strand
TGACAGTAATATGTCAAATACTGCTGTCATATTGAGCTGAAGATTGTGGGGGAAATTGTTGATAAGAGCTGTAGCGAATGGATAGGTTTTACAGTGACTCTACACGAGGTGGTGTTTTTTCGGTTAAAGCTTATGTTATAGTATTGGCAATGATAATGATTTTTATTTAACATTTATTTAGTATGGTTGCATAGATGCCAGTAAGTTTAAAACAGTTGACGATTGGTGACCGGGCGCGGGTTGTCGGTTTTGAGAAGTCCGGAAAAGCGTATCGTAAGCGCCTGTTAGCGATGGGACTGACGCCGGGGACGGAGTTTACCGTGGTCCGTTATGCGCCAATGGGCGATCCGATCGAGATCCGGTTGCGTGGGTTTTCGTTGACACTGCGGAAAGATGAAGCCTCGGTGGTATTGGTGGAGAAGCTATGAGTATGAAATACACAGTCGCTGTTGTCGGTAATCCAAATTGTGGTAAAACCACCTTGTTTAATGCGTTGACAGGCTCTAGGCAAATGGTGGGCAATTGGCCTGGCGTGACGGTTGAGCGAAAAACCGGAGAATATACTTATCAGGGGGCTTTGATCGAAGTCGTGGATTTGCCCGGCACCTATTCGTTGGAGTCTGATGATGATTCGGTTTCGCTGGATGAAAAAATAGCCCGTGATTTTGTGGCGGAAAGACAGGCGGATCTGGTTGTCAATATCGTCGATGCGACCAATATTGAACGTAATCTGTATTTGACTTCGCAATTGATTGAAATGCGGGTGCCGATGATTGTTGCCCTGAATATGATGGATATGGTCAAAAAGAAAGGGATTGATATTGATCATAAAAAGCTGGCGCAAAAGCTGGGTTGTCCGGTCGTTCCTATCAGTGCCGCCTCGGGTGAAGGCTTAGATACCTTAAAGCATGTGATCAATCAATCCTGTTTGACGGCGCCTGTGCCCACGATTCAGATTCGCTATCCTGACGAGATTGAACAGGCGGCAAGCGAGTTACAGGAGAAATTAGCAAAAACAGTCGATGCTGAAAAGTATGATTTGCGCTGGTTGGCGTTGCGTTTATTGGAAAACGACACGCTGGCGTTGAGAATTGCCGGGCAGGCGCTGCATAAAGATGTCGCCCGCTTAACTGCGGAGGTCGAGCAAAAAACGGATGAAGAAATCGACATATTGACAGCGGACGCACGTTATAGTTTTGTTCATGACGTGACGCAGGATTGTGTCAAACGTATTCATCAGGCCTCGCAGGATTTGACCGATAGAATTGATCGTATCGTGCTTAACCGGTTTTTGGGGATTCCGATCTTTTTGTTTGTCATGTATTTGATGTTCATGTTCACGATCAATGTCGGTAACGCCTTTGTTGATTTTTTCGATCAGTTGGCCGGCGCCTTGTTTGTCGATGGCTTCAGGGTTTTATTGCAGCAGTGGGCGGTGCCTGAGTGGTTGATTGTGTTACTGGCCGATGGTGCGGGCGGTGGGGTACAAGTGGTGGCTACCTTTATTCCGATTGTTGGCTTTTTGTTTGTATTTTTATCTTTTTTAGAAGATACCGGCTATATGGCGCGAGCCGCATTTGTGATGGATCGGTTTATGCGGATGCTGGGACTTCCGGGGAAATCCTTTGTGCCGATGATTGTCGGGTTTGGTTGTAATGTGCCGGCCATTATGGCAACGCGCACACTGGAAAATCCACGTGATCGGATTCTGACTAATCTGATGAATCCATTTATGTCCTGTGGTGCGCGGTTGCCCGTGTATGCCTTGTTTGCCGCGGCTTTTTTTCCAGTGGGCGGGCAAAACCTGGTGTTTGGATTGTATCTGATTGGCATAGCCGTTGCTGTCTTGACCGGTCTGATTATGCGGCACACGCTGTTTAAAGGTGATGTGACGCCATTTGTTATGGAGCTGCCAACCTATCATTTACCCACCTGGCAGGGCATTTATCTGAAAACCTGGGACAGGTTACATGCTTTTATCGTTAAAGCAGGATCGGTGATTGTGCCGATGGTTCTGGTCTTGAATTTTTTGAATGCCTGGGGTATCGATGGCAGTTTTGATAAGCAAAATACTTCCAAATCGGTATTGAGTGAGATTGGCCTCAGTTTGACGCCAGTGTTTGAACCGATGGGAATTCAAGAAAAAAACTGGCCGGCGACCGTGGGTATTTTTACCGGTGTGATGGCGAAAGAAGCCGTTGTTGGAACCTTGTCCGCTTTGTATACGCAGATGGTAGATCAGGGCGATAATGCCGAGGAGGAGGTATTTGACTTGAGTGCGGCATTGTTGGATGCGGTTAAAACGATTCCGACCAACTTGGCCGAGATTGCCGATCGAGTGCTGGATCCTTTGGGGATAAAAATCGAGACAGATGCGGCAGTGGGCGCGACGCTACAGGGTGAGAATATTGCTTATCAAGCCATGCGGGCAAATTTTGACGGTAAAACAGGTGCCTTTGCTTATTTATTATTTATTTTGCTTTATGCGCCCTGTGTGGCGGCAACGGCGGCAATTTACCGGGAAACAAGTGCCGGGTGGGCATTTTTTGTCGTCTGTTGGACGACTGGTATTGCTTATATCACGGCGACTGTTTTTTATCAGGCCATGACCTATGCACGACATCCCGAACACGCTTTATTCTGGATAGTCGCGTGTTTGCTGGCGTTTGCATCGGTGATCGCCGGGTTGTGGCTGTATGGCCGATTACAACGGGGAGGGCGCTATGATACTGTCCGAAATTAGAAATTATGTGCGGGATAAAAAACGCTGTACGTTAAATGAACTGGTGATGCATTTTAATGTGGATGCAGAAGCTATGCGCGGAATGCTGAGTAAATGGGCGAAAAAAGGCAAGATACGGCAAATTCCGGTCAGTGCGTCCTGCGGTAGCAGTTGCCATAAGTGTAACCCGGAATTGACCGAGCTGTATGAATGGGTTGAGTAGCGCCGATGTTTTACTCTGAAGTGACGCTTTTTCACCTTGTTCTCAACAAATAATGAACCCCCGGATAGTCCAAAGTCCACGTGCGAAACGCATAAAAACTTCGATTTAAGCGCACCTAAGTCATTTATCTTGACTAAACTTACGCACATGCGTTTAAAGTGAGGCAGAAAAATGGCAGAACACGATAACGGTATCTTAATTGCTTATTTAACAGAAGTCCGTGGTGATGGGATGGATGCCCGAATTGCGGAGGACTATTCAACAGAATTGCCGGTGATACAGGTCGGCGATGAAGAAATTCTGGCTGGGCATATCGGCTCCTATGTGGTCATTCGACAGTCAGATATTGGCGTATTGGCGCTGGTTTTTAAAATGTGGGAAAAAGACCGCTTCAACACGCAGGGCGAGCGTCTCTCCGATCGGTTTATTTCATTGATTCCAGTAGGCGAATTGCAGAATGAACAGTTTGTCCGTGGGGTCAGGCATTACCCGACACCCGGTGCGAAAGTTTACGCGGTGGGTTTAAATGAAATCAACGCCATTTTTTCAGCATTCAGAAATTATCAGTTTTATATCGGCCAGCTTGCCGCGCATAAAGATTATCATCTTAGCCTCGACCCCAGGGCCTTGTTTGGTCGTCATTTTGCCATTATCGGGCAGTCGGGGTCAGGGAAGTCCTGGACCGTCACCAGTTTGATTCAGCATACGATTAAGGCTATGCCCAAATGCCATATGATTATGTTGGATTTGCATGGTGAATATTGTTGGAAGCGCGATGATGGCAGTATTCAATCGGCCTTTGCGGATGATACGGTCAATTATGTCGATGCGCTGGAACTGGAGATGCCGTACTGGATGATGACCTATGCCGAACTGGTCGATTTATTTATTGATAAGCAGGATCGGGGCGCATCAATGCAAATGGCCTTTATGCGCGAAATATTACAGCAACTTAAACGCAAGGAAGCGAAAAAAATCGGCTTAACCGGCGTGTCTATCGATACGCCGATTTATTTTTCGTTGGCTGAGATGTATATGCAATTCAAAAATGCCAATGAAGAACGGAAAGACTTTGGTAAGACCAAAGGTGCGTTATTCGGCCAGTTTGACGAGTTTCTGGTCAGAATGCAAAGCCGGTTTAACGATGTGCGCTATGACTTTCTGCTCAAACCCAAAAAGCGGACTACGTCGGACAGTATGGCGGATTTGCTGCGCGAATTTATTGGCTTAGGCCAGAAAAAAGCCAATATTACCGTGGTGGATTTGAGTTCGGTGCCAACCGATGTCAGGCCGGCGGTTTCGGCCCAGGTCGGGCGTTTGGCCTATGAATTTAATTACTGGAATCCGCGGCGGCGGGAATTTCCAATTACCCTGATTTGTGAAGAAGCCCATGCCTATATTCCACGCGAAAAAGGGGGGCAGTTCGATGGCACCAAACGCATGATGGAACGGATTGCTAAAGAAGGGCGTAAATACGGTGTGTCGATCGGCGTGATCAGTCAGCGGCCGACCGAACTTTCGGAAACCATGTTATCGCAATGCAGTACATTTATCTGTTTACGGACAACGAACCCGGATGATCAGCAATATATACGTGGCCTGGTGCCAGAAGCCGAAGGCGACTTAACCGATATATTAACCTCATTAGGACGGGGCGAGGCGCTGGTGCTGGGTGAAGCGGCACCGTTACCGACTCGGGTACAGATTTATCGTCCTGACCCGCCGCCGAAAAGTAATGATGTGGATTATTACACCAGTTGGCGCGAAGGCGCAGAGGATCTGGATGTCGAGGGTATCGTAAATAACTGGCGTACCCAGACGCGGCAGTGACGTCATTGTATGCTTGGATTTGTTATTTCAATGCGAATAGCGTGTCACCTATACTCTTTATCAAAAAGCGCTTTTAGTGCCGGTACGTTATCTTCGGGAAGGCGGATTCGCACGCTGATGTTTTCGCCAAATTGTTGCTCGATAATCTGGCCATTCAGTTTTTTTAGCTGATATTCAAGGTTTTGCAGTTGTTTGTAGTCCAATGTGAAGCGTATTTCACTCATGGCGATAAAGTCTGCAATTTCAGCGTGCTCGATAACCTTTTTTGCACTATTGCCATAGGCGCGGGTGAGGCCGCCGGCGCCGAGTTTGATGCCACCAAAGTAACGGATGACGATGAGTAATACATTAATCAGCTGTTTACCCTCCAGGTGTTGAAAAACAGGTTTTCCAGC
>CAYUAE010000136.1:0-5183 GCA_964442675.1 uncultured Methylomarinum sp. | reverse complement strand
GCTTATCAATCTCAGCGGTTATTAAGGCGCATTTTAGACTGCGACTCCAAAAATCTACCATGGAGATAGTACCTGGGAGATCGGAGAATCGTTCAATTATAATCGTTCCTAATACCAAAGATTGAAGTTCCTTGTAGCCGATCATATTGATGGCGCGATCAATGGATGTAATTTGAGCTGGGAAGCCATAAAATGCACTGTTGACGATGCGTAGAAGACGAGCAGTTAAAGCAGGGTCTTTTTCAATGATTTTTGCGGCGTCCTGGATAGATTTATTCGGGTCATTAATGACTTTTTTGAGTGCAAGATATATGGTCGGAGGCGTTGCCAGCTGTGTGTCGCCTCTTAATAAATCAGCAGGAGTTAGATCAGTAGTCAACATAAAATTGGTTAGTTGTTTATTATTCGAATTATTTCTATCATTTTTAGAGGTGTAACAAGGTTTCTAAAATGATGGCTTATGGCTGCTGTGCGTTATTTGACGGTCGTCGTTCGTGTGGCATTGGAGATTTAAGGTATCTTGTTGTAAATAAAATCGAATTATCTTAAACAATAGCTGTTTTTTTGTGAAAAACAAGGAGAAATGGGGATATGAATGGATGATTTATTGTATAAGTAAGATTTACTGCTACAATCATTGTCATTGAATGATTACGGTAATGCCACGCTTTGCCGTAAGGGCTGATGTTTAATATCGTTACTCTCTACACCTGAATTCGTTTTACTAGCTGCGCCTTTAATGGGGTAGCAGAATACCGAACGGATGTGTAGAAAATATAAAGGCCCAGCTCCAGCTATGCATTCAATTTAAAAAAAGTAATGCCAAGATCAGAACAGACATGTCTATCGAAGACTTAGACAGGCAATAATAATACAGGTTAACAGATGAGTGACTCTAGCGCCTTAAAAGAAAAAACGGTTGTTCTAGCTTTGTCTAATGAGCACACTGCGCAGAAGCTTAAGAATATTCTTATTGATGAAGGTTATCGTAATTTTCAAACTGCGTATGATGGTCGCCAGGTTTACGACATTTTAAGGCGATACAGTCAGCATATTGATCACATTGGTGTAGTGCTGATTGATGAGGCGTTGCCGCGATGCCAAGTATTGGAAATGTGCGAAAGTTTTGCCTGTTCCGATAATAATTATCACATTCCTTTTTTGGTCATAACCAGTCAAGAGTCAGATTTTCAATACCAGATCAATCAACGTTTAAAACACAAAAATTGTCTGGTTCGCAGTATCAAAGCATCCTCCATGGATGATAAGTTAGTGATGTTAGTTGATTTTTTAGTCACGATTCGACATGAGCGTTTTTTACGATATAAGCAGGAAGAGCGCTTGATTTCAGAGTTGGCAGAGCGAAAAGTCGTTGATTCAAAATTAAAATATCTCATTGTTCATGATGAATTAACAGGCTTGTATAACCGAAATAATTTCGAAAAACAGTTACGCCTTATTCTCAACCGGACAACTAAGTTTCCTCAAAACGGCGCATTATTGTTTGTGGATATTGACCGATTCAGTTTGATCAATGAGCTGGAAGGCTTTGATGTCGGAGATCGATTGCTCGTTGAATTGGTGATATTAATGCGAAAGTTCGTCCGCAACAATGACTTGTTTGCCCGGATTGGGTCGGATGAATTTTGTTTGTTTTTAGAAAATTATGACGACAAACAAGCAAGACAGTTTGCTGAAAAACTGAAAAAGGCAATCGAAGATACTCGCTTTTTTACCGGCGAAACCTGTTATAGCATTTCTGTCTCCATTGGTATAACAACGTTGAATTCAGGTAACCGTATTTATCACCCGAGTGAATTGATTATCCGGGCAAGGCAGGCCTGTAATACGGCGAAGAAGAATGGTCGAAATCTGATTTGGGTGTATAACGAGAATGATTCATTTGAAAAGGAACGGCGTAAAGATGTTTTCTGGGTGCCGGTCATTAAAAAAGCATTGCTTGAAAAGGAGTTTTTCCTGGTTTTTCAGCCGGTTGTTGAGTTGATGTCAGGAGAAATATCGCATTACGAAGTTCTAATCAGAATGCAGCGGGAGGAGGATATTATCACGCCAAATCAGTTTCTGCCGGCTGCTGAAAGAATGGGATTGATGAATAGTATTGATTTGTGGGTGGTGGAGACAGCGATTGACTTTCTTGCCAATTTGTCGAATGAGCAAGGACAGGTGTCATTGGCAATCAATTTATCCAGTATGGCTTTTCAAGATAGTGCTTTGTTACCCACCATCAGAGATAAACTGGAATTAACCTGGGTTGATGCCAGTCGTTTGACATTTGAGATTACTGAAACGGCGGCGATCGCAAACTTTGAGCAAACACGGGATATGATCAACAATATTCGTTCGTTAGGATGTAAGTTTGCATTAGATGATTTTGGGGCGGGCTTTTGTTCGTTTAATTATCTGAAAAGTTTTCCGGTTGATTATATTAAAATTGATGGGCAGTTTATTCAAAATTTGATCAATGATGAAACCGATCAGGTTTTGGTGCGTTCAATGGTTGAAATTGCATCTCAACTGGGTAAAAAAACAATTGCCGAGTTTGTAGAAACGTCTGGAACTGTTGAGAAATTGAAGGAAATCGGCGTTGATTATGCACAAGGCTATTTGCTGGGCAGGCCTGAAAAGACATTATTAAAAAGTAATGTTTTTTCACTTCAATCAATTGTGGATGCAGATCAGCAGCTGAAGCAATTTCACAAATACACGCCAGAGGCGTAGTGTAAACAGATATATTCTTTCCATATGAGTATTTCTTTATTGCCGCGGCAAGGTGAAAAACGCGGCTCCTTGGAAATACGTCTGTCAACCCTTTCAATGCCGCTTAGGGCATGGTTTCAAACTTCCTCTTCTGTACGAATAGATGGTTGTGTCAAAGTTTCATTAAATCTCTGGAAATCAAATTGAATAAGGTATAATTACCAGATTTGAATCAAGAGTATAGGCATAGAATGGAAAAAATCAGTAAAGTTGTGTTGGCGTATTCGGGTGGTCTGGACACCTCTGTTATTTTAAAGTGGTTGCAGGATGAATATTCTTGCGAGGTAGTCACTTTTACAGCGGATATCGGGCAGGGTGAAGAAGTTGAGCCTGCGCGTGAAAAAGCCGAGGCAGCCGGTATAAAAGAAATTTATATCGAAGACTTACGGGAAGAATTCGCACGTGATTATATTTTTCCAATGTTTCGTGCGAATGCCATTTATGAAGGTGAATATTTGTTGGGTACGTCCATAGCCCGGCCTTTAATCGCCAAGCGTTTGATTGAAATTGCCAATGAAACCGGCGCTGAAGCCATTTCGCATGGTGCGACCGGTAAAGGCAATGATCAGGTGCGCTTTGAGTTAGGCGCTTACGCCTTACGCCCGGATATTCATGTGATTGCACCTTGGCGTGAATGGGATTTGAATTCACGCCAAAAGCTTCTTGATTATGCTGAAAAGCACGGCATTCCTGTTGAAATGATGCAAGGTAAAAAGTCACCTTATTCTATGGATGCCAATTCACTGCATATTTCCTATGAGGGCGGTATTCTGGAAGATCCGTGGGCCGAGCCTGAAGAATCGATGTGGCGCTGGACAGTGGCACCTGAAAAAGCGCCGGATCAGCCCACTTATGTGGAGTTGACTTATCAGCAAGGTGATATTGTCGCCATTGATGGCGTTCCGCATACGCCGGCTGAAGTCATGGATAAACTCAATAGACTCGCGGGTGACAATGGCATAGGGCGTTCCGATATCGTTGAAAATCGCTATGTTGGCATGAAATCACGCGGCTGTTATGAGACGCCGGCCGGGACTGTCATGTTAAAAGCACACCGGGCTATCGAGTCGATCACACTGGATCGGGAAGTGGCGCATTTGAAAGATGAATTGATGCCGCGTTATGCCAACCTGATTTATAATGGCTATTGGTGGAGTCCTGAACGCAAAATGTTGCAAGGAATGATTGATGCTTCACAGCAGCATGTGAATGGTAAGGTCAGAGTAAAGTTGTATAAAGGCAATGTGATGGTTGTCGGGCGGGATTCCGAGACTGATAGTCTGTTTGATGAAGCGATTGCAACATTTGAAGAAGATGAGGGCGCTTATAATCAAAAAGATGCCGAAGGCTTTATTAAATTAAATGCCTTGCGTTTAAGAATTGCGGCAAAAAAACAGCGCGTATAATCCTTTATTGGGTGAGCGTTAAACCTGTTCAAGATCGTTACGTGCTAAGCCCGCTTGCTGTCACACAATAGATCTTGAGCAGGTTCAGACGATGCGACAGGTTTAAAGGGGGCAGCTTTTGTCCCTGTAAAAATCTTGTTCTGTACATCGGGGTTAAGATGTTATCAGGGCGATGAAAAATTTAAGACCATTCTTAATTTAGCTTGTATAATAAAAAGAGTTGTGCGTTCTTATCCGTTCAGAAACTGTGGTCCTGACGGCAGAAGGATTATCCAGAATCCGAAATAAATATAAAAATGAGCGATATGCATAAAACGGGTCCAGAAGATTTTAATGTTAGCAAGCAGAGTGTGGTCTTTTTTGATGGCATTCCACGTCAACAAGCGCTTGTCAGAGTTAATCGAGTCTTGTTATTCGCGGTTACAGTCTTAGTTGCTATTATTTTTATCGCTGGATTTTGGCTCATCCCTTCCTATAGCCTCGTTGAAAAGATGAGTGCTCAGCAAAAGAGCCGGGTTTCT
The DNA here is from genome assembly GCA_964442675.1 of uncultured Methylomarinum sp. Classification (GTDB taxonomy): domain Bacteria; phylum Pseudomonadota; class Gammaproteobacteria; order Methylococcales; family Methylomonadaceae; genus Methylomarinum. The sequence goes on along the minus strand of CAYUAE010000136.1, from coordinate 478 downwards.
GTCGAGGCATTGCAAAACCCGGTTTTGTCACAAGAAATAAATGTCCTGAAAGGACAGTTGGTAGGATTGATCAGTGGCTCTATCGAGAGCAAGTTGCGGGTTTTGGAGCAAAGTATTCGTTCGGGCAGCTTGGCAGCTTCTTTAGGAGCGATTGAAGATATCAAGAATGATGTTCAAGTGTTGCGTTCTTATTCGGCGCCTGAAAAAAGTCAGAAAAATACAAACAGTTCAGGTTCCGCGCAGCTTAATGAGCGCCTGATTGCCGAAGTATCTCATCTAAAGCGTTTGATTTATATGACCTTGGCATCTTGTGGGTTAATGGTTGCCGCAATTGCAGGTTTTTGGCTGCGTCATCGGTTTAGGCTGGAGCAGCAATTGCCAAGAACATATTTAAGAGCAATGAAAAAATAATGGTAATGGGTTATTATGGTGTTCTTGTAGGATGAGGTGATAGGAAAGCCCATCAAGGTGACCGTCA
>CAYUAE010000135.1:1747-5400 GCA_964442675.1 uncultured Methylomarinum sp. | reverse complement strand
AGTTTCCCACCGGCTGTGCCCGCGCATCGGCTATGATTGCTTCGACATTGCTGCCAGTCAGTGCATTCAAAAATGCTTCCAGTTCGTCCATTTCTGTCGTGGAAAGTTGCAAAGGATGAAGCAACGAATCCTGGTTTTTATTGACAATGCCGCCTCGGTTGTAAAACTGAATAACATCTTTCAGGGTTGTAAATGATCCATCGTGCATATAAGGCGCTGTCAAGGCGATGTTACGCAGGCTCGGCGTTCTGTATTTCCATAAGTCTGCTGGATTCTGGGTGATTTCGTACAGACCTAAATCATTCGGTTTTGGCTCTGAAACCTGTTCGATAATGTCACGCGCAACATCGACAAACACGCCCGGCGCCAGCTGAATTTTCTGCGGTATGTTATCACCCATGCTTTGCCGATAACCGACACCGGTATTGTGGAGCTGATTATCGGTAAACAGCGCATGTCGTTCGGTGATGGTATGGCACTGACTGCACTGCGCTTTGCCCGTAAACAATCGAAAACCGCGTTTCACTTTGTCGGAAACGGCGTTTTCTTGTTTACCATAATACCAGCGATCAAAAGGCGAATTGGCCGATACCAGAACCCGTTCATAACTGGCTATCGCCTGGGCCAGGTTCATCATATCAACATCGCGCCCGAAGACAGCCTGAAAGCGGCCCTGATAATCCGGCAGACGGCGAACTTTTTCAAGCACCACGCCAATAGATGGATTGCCCATCTCGTTATGCGCGAGCAGTGGCCCTAAGACCTGTTGCTCCAGGTTATATTCCCGCCCATCGTGAAACAGTCGGGTTAAATACGCCACATTATAAATTGTGGGACTGTTACGCCTGACAGTACGCCCTTCTATGCCGACGGCCGTCGCCATTTCATGGCTGCTGAAACCTTGTTCCGGTATATGGCACATGGCACAGGAGAAGGTGTTGTTCAGCGACAGGCGACGATCAAAAAACAGTTTCCGCCCCAAGGCAATTTTATCGGCCGTGATCGGATTATTTGCTGGAACCGGAATAGCTGGCAAACCTAACGGCGGCTGTTTCAGATAATCCAGAAAATCGATCGCAGCGACAGGCTGCGTTTTTGACAACGCTTTCGCCGTCGCATTTTCTGATAATAAGGTTTCGATATCATTGATCAATGTATCTGCATGCAGAAAATCCACACTGTAAATATTACGAATATTCTTATGCGTGTCGATTAAATAGACCTTGAGCAGATGCGAAAACGTGCCGGTAAAGCGCCCGTTTTCATCATAGACCTTTTGCACATTTTGCCGATAATGTTCCAGTATCGGCTCAAGCTGTTGTTCTGATGCCGTAGTCAAAAAACGCCAGTCCAGGCCGCTTTCTTTAAAGCCCTGTCCATAGCGTTTCATGGCCTCCGGGGTGTCATGAAGCGGATTGAAACTTAAGGTCAATAATCTTATTTTTTGAGCAATATCCGGCTGCTTCTGCAAGCGCAGGCTGATTTTATGAAACACGGCCGTGGCCAGCGGACAACCGTTGATATCACTGCAGGTTGAATAGATAAAACTCAGTAACACCAGTTTGTCGCCCATTAAATCATGCAGCATCAAACGATGTCCTTCAGAGTCGATCACCTCGCCATCGGCCGCCTTCTCGATCACGGGTAACTGATAACTACCCGGTGGGTCTGCTTTGAAAGCCAGCGGTTTATAACCGGGGGCTAAATCCGCCCAAACCGGACCGAACAGACTACAAAAAACAAGCATCCACAACGCATTACGCATAAATCACATCCAAAAAATAGACATCCCTGTCTGTTTACACTCTGTTATTGCTGTAACCACCCTGCCAATACGGGTAGCTTAGGCGGGGTCGTTTTTTGTGCATAAAGTGAATACGCACCAAACCTCATCTGATGCGGCCGACCTAATTTTTGCTTGATAAAATCAATGGCAAACTGTTGTTTAAGCTGCTTACCATCCCATTGATAGAGCTTCAGATATTGCTCATTGTCTTTACCCTTTTTATCCCAGTTCGCCAATAATGATGACGTGTAATACAACCGTTTCCCATCCCAGCTGGACGAAACCATATTGACCTGAGCACCGATTTTCTGTTCAAAAACCTGCTTAGGGCTAAACGGATCGGAAATATCAAATGCACGGGTTTTACCGTCCATAAAGGTGTTTACCCATAACAATCCATCATCGCTTTGAATGGAAATATCAACCGGCAATGGAATCTTGGCCGGGTCGCCGATATCGGCCACGGCTTTGCTTTGCCATTGCCCATGCTCATCTTCATAAATCAGCCAGATTTTCGAGGTCAGGGCCGTCGTGGTAAAGCAGTAGTTATGATTGGGATCCCAGGCACAACGGATTTCCAGCGGTGCCCCCGGTACATCGAAAACTTTTTTCGGCTGGCGCGTATGAAGATTCCATTGCACAACCGTATTGCCAAAGCGTTTCATCGCTTCTGCATCACCCAGCATCTTGCCAAAATCCATCATGTAATTGGACCAGCCGGTAAACGATGACGTAAACATGGCATTTTTGCGCGGCAAAACTCTGACATCGTAGCCATAGCCATCGGCATATTGACCAGTTTTGACCGCTCCTCGCAGATTATCGTCAGTCGGCATCCAATGTGTGGTGATATATTCGCCGGCATTGCTGTATTCCACCAACCCCGTACGCCCGCCATGATCTTTATTATTGGAAAGCCCGGTAATCATCATCGTACCAGGCAAGGCATACATGGTATGCGGGCCGACCACGCCGCCACTTTTTTCGACAAAATCGGTAATGACTTTGGTTAACTTAGGATGGGCGGGATTGGTATGTACATCGAAAATAAAAATTTTATTGGTATCCAGACCGCCAGCCCACAGAAATTGCCGATCATCGGTAAAGCCGGAATGGTGCGCTTCATTACGGCCACCGACCGATATACTGTCGATGACTTTGCCAAAATGGGGCGATTTTGGATTCACATCCACCGTCACCAGTTTATCTTGCTCATCACCCACACCTTCCATGCCCAAAGTCCAGACATAGACAAAATCTTCCTGACCGGTAATCTTGGCCATATAAGGCGATTGACAGGTTTCATCGGCAGATGCCGGGGCAGACAGCAGAATACTGCTGGTCACCAAAACAAAACTGCGCATCAGCGCTGATATTTTTATTCGCATTATTCCTTCCTCTTTTGTTAAGGATTTTTTTGAATCAGGCGGTTGCTAATCCAGCCTGATTCTATTCTTTAAGCCCGCTCCAACGCCTATTCGGCCGTCGTCGGATCGATAACGGTCTTTATTTCAGACACCTTATTGGCCGGAAAGCCACCTTGTTCAGCATGCTGTCGAATCGTTTGCTCATCCGGCGCGATATAAACGCAATACACCTTGTCACAGGTTACATAGCTTTGCAGCCACTGAATCTTAGGCCCCATTTTGTTCAATACCTCACAGGATTTCATCGAAATCTGTTGTAAATCTTCATTTGTCAAATCCCCAGCCCCGGGTATTTCACGTTCAATAATATATTTTGGCATGATGCCACCTCCTCTTAAATATTAGACCGGTCGTTTTTACATATAAAAAACGACGCCATTCAGGTTATCCACCTAAAATCCCATAAATCCAGCACCTCGCCTTGAAGGGCAAGGTTTTCT
>CAYUAE010000135.1:0-1647 GCA_964442675.1 uncultured Methylomarinum sp. | reverse complement strand
AGAGGTGCTGGATAAAACAAGCCATCTGCAATGAACACCATTATGGTGTCCACGGCCTATGACTCTCTCGCCCAAATCAACGGATAAAATAATCCTCGAGCAAAAACCGACAACATTCTTCCAAGGGCTTTACCGATTGCTCTATTTTCATCCGCAACAAGGCCCCTTGCCAATGATTAGTCAGCAAATCGGCCATATACTCAGCATCCAAATCAGTGCGAACGGTGCCTTGCTGCTGCGCTTTTTGTAACGCCCTTCGCTGCAAGTCCCGATAACGGTTGACCACCCGTTTCAACGCTTTCTGGCACGCGGGACTGTTGTCACCAAGCTCGCCCATTAAATTGCCCAACAAACAGCCACCTTGAAAACCGGCCCGTTCCAATTCAACAATCAAATCCTGAAAATAATGTTTCAATGCGGCCAAAGCATCCTGTTCATTATCGTGTAAATGCTGATTCAAGCGTTGAATAAACGGCTCGATATAATGCTCGATTGCGGCGACAGCAAAACTCTCTTTACTGTCGAAGTAATGATAAAACGAACCTTTAGGTACCTTAACGCTTTCCAGCAATTGCTTTAAGCCAGTACCATGATAGCCCTGAGTCATCAACATCGCGACACCTTGATCAAGAAGTTTTTGTCGCTTTATCTCTTTAGCACTGCTCATCGTGTCCATAGCCAAATTATGCGACCAGTCGTCTAATAAAGCAAGTTTTGTTAGCCGTATAGAACAAACCCATATATAAAACCGCCCTTGTTTTATCTATTGCAACAATACCTGCTGCCGTTGAATAATACACCGATATTGAGTTAACCTGAATACATTGCACCAGAATCGGGGTTAAAAACGATAAATCACTTTGAAAAGGGAGCTGCTGAACAAATAATCCTTGATTTGACTGTCCCCATAACCCGTAGCGTGATTTTTTTGTTTTATTCACAAAATCAACGCTTCCTGACCATCCCTTAAAACATCAAAAACTAACGTATACCTGAATCCATGACATCTGAATTGTGGCAAAACATAATAGGCATCTTTTTGGCTTTCTTCGCTATCATGAACCCAATCGCTAACACCGCCGCTTTTGTCAGCCTGACTGACAACGAAGATCGTTCTGTTCAAATAAAAATTGCGGTCAAAGCCTTAACCTTATCCTTTTTTATCGTTGTCGCTTTTGCCCTTTTTGGCAAAACCCTGTTTCATTTATTTGGCATTACCCTACCGGCTTTAAAAATTACTGGCGGTGTACTTGTTTTTATAATTGGTTATCAAATGCTGCATGGTGAGACTTCAAAAATGCATACCCCACACAATGGTGATGACACAGAAATAGCGATATCTCCTCTTGCTGTCCCATTATTAGCAGGCCCGGGCACTATTGCAACCGCCATGAACTTTGCCGCAACCGGTGGCTGGATAGAAATATCTATCACCATAACCATGTTTGCACTCTTATGCATAATTACTTTTATCTGCTTTGTTTTTGGCCAAAAAATAGTACAGACACTCGGTGCAAAAAGCCTGAAGATTGTAACCCGCCTGATGGGGCTTATCCTGGCTGTAGTAGGCACGCAAATGTTATTGCTGGGAATTTTTGATGCCATCAGCACTTTTTCGTGATCACACAACTGACTTTGCAACATTTT
>CAYUAE010000134.1:0-5450 GCA_964442675.1 uncultured Methylomarinum sp. | reverse complement strand
TTGAGATAACAGGCAGAAAAATATCAGGATAATATGACAAGTTAATGACAGGCTAATATTAATGTGGTTAAGCTCTCATAAATCAGCACTATCGGGTGCATGCAGGCTATTACTCCTGATCCGGTGCAGCTTCTTTAGGGCTTTTTTTCTTATGCCCGAAGCCGGCGCCTTTTTTTGTTTTCAGTTCCAGACCCAGTTCGTCGATCATGGCCCGGTAATCAATATCAGCCTTGTGCATGGCGGCAAAGCAGGTTGCAATCACCGCAATGGTGTTAGGAACCTTGCCTTTCTTTTTATAAGATTGAATATTTTTTTCATTTACTTTAATCAGCTGGCTGAATTTTGGCACACTGATTTCCGCATCCAGCAGTAATTTTTTAAATTCAATGAATGTCATAACAGGCTCTATCGGTTTAATGTGCATGGAGCACTAAATTATATCGCAGCGATTTTTAATTGTTGTCACGAAAGATTTTTTTCAATACAATGACCATAATTTATTACCAATGGTAATAAATTTTTTGTTTCCTGTCATGTTTATCCAGCACCTCAACGTAAAACCTCGCCATTTATGGCGAGGATGCAAAGGCGCAGTATTTTCTTTGAGGAAACCTGGCGAGGTGCTGGATTTATTGGCAGAAGACGAGAAAGCAGTTCACGCTCTTATGGGAGTCTGGTTGAACTGTATTATTTTTATTATTTATGAGGTTAAGTTATGTCTAAAGCATTAAAAAAGAAAGTCGTCAAAAAAGTCGCCAGCAAAGCTGCCAAAAAAGCAGTTGCCAAAAAAATTGTCGCCAAGAAAAAAGTGAAAGCATTATCTAAAAAAATCACTAAACAAGCGCTGAAAAAAGCACCTAAAAACAAGAAAGCTGTTAACAAAGTCGCTAAAAAAGTAATCAAAAAAGCAGCTTAATTTAATACAAAGCCATTTTTTTGTTGGGTATAGACAACCCTTTTAGAAATATCCTCTTTACCCATTAGTATAAAAATGGTGTTGTACTCAATGGCTGGAAGGGTGAAATAATGTGAAAAGCAGGTTTCATCTTTCCAGCAACAGAGATATCTTCGATTGTCATCAATTTTTTATTTAATCCCGGTAACATTACTTGAACGGTTGCATTCTGATATAACCTGTATTCAGAATCTTTGTGTCACATAGACCTGTTTTGGTGCTGGCATTGTTTTTAATTGAAGTAAGGATACGTTCCAATCATGAGTAATATTCCGTTGCATCTTGAATTACCGGCTAATTTGTCGGCCAAAAAATTCTTTTCCCGCTTAGGCAAAAATCTGAATGTTCAGATCATTGAACAGTGTTACAGTCTTAAAACGTTTTACGACAGTTTTGACTGGCGGCTTTTTAACGCCAAAATGATCGCCGAATTCAATCAGTCCAAAAGCAGTTCTCTGTTCAGTCTTATTCATCTAAAAAAAGGACATTGCCTGGCTTCTGAGAAAATGGATGAAGTTCCGCGTTTTGCGGGTCAGTTTCCAGAAGGTGAGATCAAAAAGCTGATCGCCAAACCATTGGAAATGCGAGCCTTGCTACCGTTATGTCAGCTTCCGCATCAGCTGTATTGGATCAGTATTCTCAATAAAGACGAAAAAACTGTTTTGCGTCTGAAACTGGAAGAATTTGAAACCTTGCCGCATAAACTGACCCTTTATCCTTTAAAAGGCTATGACAAAGCCGCCCATAAGGTAGCGACACTGCTTGAGCAGGCTTTCAAGCTGAAACCGGTGGATAATTCCACAACCTTTTATGCCGCATTGGCGCAACAGGGGCGCAAGCCCGGTGATTACCAGTCCGGCCTGAATATCAAGCTGAAACCTGAGCAATCGGTAGAAGAAGCCTGCCAGCTTATCTTCAAACATCTGCTGAAAAATCTGAAAGCGAATGAAGCCGGAACCATAGAGGATATCGACAGCGAATTTTTGCACGATTTTCGGGTGGCCGTCAGGCGGACACGGGCGGCATTCAGCGTGTTCAAAAAAGTATTGCCAGAGGCCATTGTTCAGCAATATGCGCCATTTTTTGCCTGGCTCGGGCAGGTTACAGGGCCTACGCGTGATCTGGATGTGTATTTGCTCAATTACGAACACTACAAACAGGTTTTGCCGCCAACACTGCATGATGAACTGACGCCGTTTTATCATTTCCTGAAAAGAAAACAAAAACAGGCGCAGCAAAAAATGGCCGAACAATTGCAAAGCGACCGCTATAAACAGCAAATCGTCGCCTGGGAAGAATTTTTGAACTCGGCCAAACTGTTTAAAACGAAAGACTCAGGAGATATTAAAACCCTGGCCGACCAACGCATCTGGAAAATGTACAAGCGTTTGCTGAAAGAAGGCAGTCTCATCGATGACGAGTCACCGGCAGAGTCCTTGCATGATTTACGCAAAACCAGCAAAAAACTGCGTTATTTAATGGAATTTTTTCAGACCTTGTATCCGGAAGACAAAATAAAGCCCTGTATCAGAGCCTTAAAAGATTTCCAGTCAGTTTTAGGTGACTTTCAGGATTATGAAGTGCAGGAAGTCAGCATTAAACAATTCAGCGATGAAATGCTGGCCGAGGGGGCTGACAGCAACACGATTCTGGCGATGGGTGTTTTGATTCAATATCTCGATACCTTGAAGGTTGCAGCACGGCGCGATTTTGCCCACCAGTTTGAACGTTTCAAGCGCGCACAAAACCATAAGCATTTTCAAAAACTATTTGCTGGCAAAGGATCAGGAGATAAAGCATGACGGTTATTGCATGTTACAACATTAAAGGCGGGGTCGGTAAAACAGCAACCGTTGTCAACCTGGCCTATATCGCCGCTAAAATGCCGATAAAAACCTTGATCTGGGACTTGGATCCGCAAGGTGCAAGCAGTTTTTATTTTCGAATAAAACCTAAAATAAAAGGCGGTAGTAAAGCCGTGATCGCCGGGGAGCGTGACCTGGATGATTTAATCAAGGCCACCGATTTTGAAAACCTGGATTTGATTCCGGCGGACTTTTCATTCCGTAATCTGGACCTGGTGCTGGATGAGGCGAAAAAGCCCACTGCGCGACTGAAAAAATTATTAAAGCCCTTGCAACAGGAATATCCGTTGATTTTTTTAGATTGTCCGCCGAATATTTCGCTCTTGTCCGAAGCCGTTTTTTCAGCCTCGGATGTCTTGTTGTCGCCCATTATTCCAACCACGCTGTCATTACGCACGCTGGATTTGCTAAAGAAACATCTAAAGGACAATAAGCTAAAACAGCTTCAATTATTGCCTTTTTTCTCGATGGCTGATCGACGCAAAACCATGCACCGGGATATTATGGCGAATTTGCAGGAAAAACACCCGGATATTTGCCAAAGCATTATCCCTTATGCCAGCGAAGTCGAACGCATGGGCCTGGAGCATAACCCTGTCGGAGAGTTTATGCCCCGCAGCCGATCCTATGCGGCATATAAAGCCTTATGGGATGAAGTGCAAGAGGCGATAGGTTTGAAGCCTTAAAAAACACTGCCTTACGATAACAGGGTGCAGGATGGGGGCGCCGACTGCCTCCTGGACAACCGTGAATGTAAGCGTTCACAGCCTCCTCATTATTTCCCCTCTTCCACTGGGAGAGGGCTCAAAAACAGCGGAGGCTGGACAGTTAGTTACCCGTGAATTCGTGATGATTCCCACATATCAGCCAATATAACGCTGGCGTTTTTTTGCGGTGATTTTATCCAGCTCGACTAAAACCAGGCTGTCTATACAATCATTGAAATCCGGGTCGATATTGAAATCGATAAAACGGCAGCCCTGGTCTTCGCATAACTCGACATATTGCTTGTACAAGGTGGGTACCTTGACACCCAGTTTTTTTAGCTCCCGGTTCAGGACCTTGAAACTGGTTTTATAATCGTGACAGAATTGGCTTTCCGCAAATTGGCGAGAGGCCTCTGATGGAACAAAAGGCTGTCGTGCCTGGGCCAGCTTTTGTTCGCTGCCGAATTGATGCTGATAAAAGCTGACAATGGCTTCTTTGGCCGGTTCAGGATAGGCGTTGCTGAGACTGACCGGGCCGAAAAGATATTTTATATCGGGCTTGTCGCGTAAATAGGCACCAATGCCATACCATAAATAATCCAGACTGCGCTGCCCCCAATACCGCGGTTGTACAAAACTGCGACCGAGTTCGATGCTGTAGGGCAACAAGGCCCGGAACGATGCGGAAAAATCAAACAGGGAATAGCTGTAAAAACCGCTGACGCCATGTTGTTCCATGATCTGCCGGCCTTCGCCGATACGGTATGCCCCGACAATTTCCAGATCGGTATCATCCCATAACACCAGATGCTGGTAATACACATCGTAGGCATCCATATCCTGCGCTTGTCCCGTACCTTCTTCCACACAGCGAAAGGTCAGTTCACGCAAGCGAGCGATTTCCTGCATCACCGGACAATCATCTTTATAGTTATACAGGAAGATTTTCTTGTTATCGCGGGTTTCGCCCAGCAGACGCGATTGATACAAGGCTTTTTTAACCGCTTTGGTATTGGCCGGATGGGCGACAGTTTCGATGGTTTCAAACAGCGGTCTGGCTTTTTTCTTGCCCAGGTTAATGACGTGTTTACGAAACTTCTGGCACAGTTCCTTATCGGCCAGCGGACTTTTCGCAAATGCCTGATAAGGAATAGGTGCGCCGACTTTAAAGACGATTTCCTGCGCGTTCTTGTTAAACATCTCATGCGTCAGCAGCAGGGTTCCCATCGGCTTGTAAAGCATGGACGTCAGATAAAACACGGCAGAATTGCTGGCTTTGATATGAATCGGTAAAACCGGGCATTGTGCTTTGCGTGCGACCTTTAAAAAACCTTTCTGCCATTTGCCATCACGTACTCCTTTAGGTGTGATGCGGGAGACTTCACCCGCCGGAAAAAAAATCAATGCTTCTTCATTTTCCAGCGCTTCGGTCATCCGCTGATAAGCTTTTTTGTGAGATTTTTTGGACGATAACACATCGACTGGCAGAAAAACCGATTGCAATGGCTCCATATGCATTAACACGCGGTTGACCACAATGCGCACATCCGGCCGCACCGAGCGAATCAATTTGACTAACGCCAGGCCGTCCAGCGTACCGATCGGATGATTGGCGACAATCAACAGCCGGCCTTCGGCGGGAATATGACGATAGGATTCGGCGCTGACCTGATAGCTGAATTGAAAATGACGCAGTAATTTATCCAAAAAAGCAAAGCCTTTAAGATGTTGATGCTTTTGAATAAAACGATTGAAGTCATCTTCATGCAGCAGTTTTTTTAACAGCTTGTGAACAGCCTTGTTGTGCTTGCCAATTTTCAGCTCGGGGTAAGTCTCGTGCAATATTTTCTGAGTATCAATCATGATTCTATTCAATAAATCCAGCACCTCGTCCTGAAGGACAAGGTTTTCTTTAAGAAAATC
>CAYUAE010000133.1:0-5471 GCA_964442675.1 uncultured Methylomarinum sp. | reverse complement strand
AGTTGCGTTTGCCCTGTGCTTCTCGAGTGGCGCAGAAATCCATTTTGTCGGGCCGAATCAGAAGATGATATTTCACCAATCGCGATCCATTTACCGGCTGGAACGATCAGAGTGGTCGCCGCTTCCTGGGTGGAAATGCTTTGATTATTTTCAAAATGGTCACGCCAGGGGCGGATGCTCAGTTGGATTTTATCGCCGGACATCTGTGGGGTGACACTAAAACCGCTGGTGATTTCCAGCCATTGGGTGTCAACATCATAAGATGGCAGGTAATCGCGATTACGCCAGAGTCTGATGCGATAAAAAGGACGATTTTCGCCGCTTTTGATGAAGGCCGGTTTGCCTTCTAACGTACGCAGGGTTTGTATGCTGTTATGGTGATTCAGTGATTGGGTGTCGCCGTATTTTCCGCGCAGATAGTGGCTATCTGTAGAGAGATGTCCGTGCAAACTGGCTTCGAGCTGTTCACTTGATTGGGCGCGACTTTGGGTGACATGAATCATGAACTGGTTAAGCGGTTTGTCCAGTTTTTTGATCAGTGCTGACAAAGACGATAGGTTTTCAGGTCTGACTTTTAAAATCAAGCTGTCGCGGGCAGCAATGATCTGTTCGTTGTTTTCCAGCAAGGGCGCAATAATCGGTTGTATCGAGTCGGCCGGACGATTTTTCAGCGTAATGATTTCCATTACGGTATCGGCGCTGGCACCGATACCGCAGGTGAACACTAAAACAATGAGCAGGATAAAACGGTGCATTTACACGGTGTCGTAAAGCGCTTGATATTGCCGTGCGCTATTGGTCCAGGAAAAATCTTTTTTCATGGCGCTGCGCTGGATTTTTCGCCAGAGCGGTTTGTTGTCGAATAGAACCAGACTGCGTTTAATGGCCTCAAGCAAGGCATCAGACTCTGGATGATTGAATGCAATGCCGGTTGCGGTTTCATTTTTTAAGCTTTCAGGCAAGGCATCTTCAATGGTGTCGGCCAAACCGCCGGTTTTACGGACAATGGGGATGGTGCCATAGCGTTGACTGTACATCTGGTTAAGTCCACAGGGCTCAAAGCGCGACGGCATCAAAAACATATCGGAGCCTGCCTCGATCAGATGGGACAAGGCCTCATTATAGCCGATGGTGACGGCAATTTTTTCAGGATACAGGCGCGCAAACTCCTGTAAATTATATTCGACGCTTTTATCGCCACTGCCGAGCAATACAAACTGTAACGGCAGTTGAACCAGTTCTGTCAGGTTTTTTAGCATGAGATCGATGCCTTTTTGCTCTACCAGACGGCAGACCATGCCAAAGACCGGTACTGATTCATCCTCAGGCAGCTGCATTTGTTGCTGTAACTGGATTTTGTTGATGACTTTGTCTTTGAGGCGGTGAGCCGAATAATGGCCTGGAATCAATGGGTCGGTTTCAGGATTCCAGTCGTCCATATCAATGCCATTGAGGATACCGTGTAAGACATCATGACGATGACTGAGCAAGCCTTCAAGCCCATAGCCAAATTCAGGGGTCTGAATTTCCTTAGCATAGGTCGGGCTGACCGTTGTCAAGATATCGGCAAATGCCAGACCGCCTTTTATGAATGACAACATGCCGTGATATTCAAGCGCTTCCGGGTGCCAAAGCTGACCCGGCAAGTTCAGTTGAGAGAAACTGCTGGCCGGAAACAAGCCCTGGTAGGCCAGGTTATGAATGGTGAAAACGGAGGCCGGTGGTTGGCTTTCTAACGATAATAGCGCTGGCGCCAGCCCGGTTTGCCAGTCATTACAGTGCACAATATCGGGTTGCCAGTCCAGATAAGCGCGATTCATGGCGATTTCGGTAATGATGCGACAAAACAGGGCAAAGCGTTCGGCGATATTGGGCCAGGGTATGCCGTGTTCATCGACATAAGGATTGCCCGGATGATCAAAAAAAGGTCGATAGTCAACCAGCCACACTAAAACATTCGAATCGGGCAGCCGGGTTTCAAGAATATTGACTTCCCGGTTATCCACACGAACCGTACAGATATAACGCGGTTTGTCTTCCAGTGTTAAAGCCTGGTAGTTAGGCAGGATCAGCCTGATGTCGTGGCCGAGTTCAGCCAGTGCTTTAGGCAGGCTGCCGGCGACATCCGCGAGTCCACCGGTTTTAATCAAAGGATGTGCTTCAGATGTGGCAAACAGTATTTTTTTCATAAGGTTTAATCTTAAAGCTTGAGAATAATGCCACCTAAAGGCGGTAGTGTGACGGTAATGGAGTGATTTTGATTCATCCAGGGAACAGGCTCTGATAAGGCGACGGCATTACCGGTATTGCTTCCACCATAGTATGTTGAATCGGAATTGAATATTTCGGTGTATTGGCCTTCTTCCGGTACGCCGATACGGTATTGCTCTCGTACAAGCGGGGTGAAATTGAGGATAATGACTAAAAATTCCTGTTCTGTTTTACGCAGGTAACTGATGACCGACTGGTTGACATCATGACAGTCAATCCAGTCAAAGCCTTTGGCATCAAAGTCATACCGATTCAAAGCGGACTGTGTGCGGTAGAGTTTGTTTAAATCCTTAATCAGCGTTTTCATGCCTTGGTGTTGTGGATAGTCCAGCACATACCAATCCAGCATCTGATTGAAATTCCATTCTGTGCCTTGCCCGAATTCCTGTCCCATGAATAACAGTTTTTTACCCGGATAGGTGAACATATAGGTATAGAGCAAACGCAGGTTGGCAAATTTTTGCCATTCATCGCCCGGCATTTTATTCAGCATGGAATTTTTACCATGTACCACTTCGTCGTGCGAAAAAGGCAGAATGAAGTTTTCCGAGAAAGCATACAGCATGCCGAATGTGAGTTGGTCGTGATGATGTTTGCGATGGACCGGGTCCTGCTGCATATAGGACAGGGTGTCGTGCATCCAGCCCATATTCCATTTCATCGAAAAGCCCAGGCCGCCGGTCCAGGTCGGACGTGTGACTTGCGGCCAGGAGGTGGATTCTTCGGCCATGATGACCGTGCCGGGAAGCTGTTCATGGGTGACTGTGTTCAGGTGTCTTAAAAAATCAATCGCTTCCAGGTTTTCATTGCCACCATATTGATTAGGAATCCAGTCGCCTTCTTCGCGAGAGTAATCCAGATAGAGCATGGATGCAACTGCATCGACACGCAGGCCATCGATATGAAATTCTTCCAGCCAGAAAATAGCGCTGGCTAACAAAAAGTTGCTGACTTCATTGCGTCCAAAATTATAGATCAGGGTGCCCCAGTCACGATGTTCGCCTTTACGTGGGTCTTCATGTTCGTACAGGGCGGTGCCATCAAAGCGAGCGAGTGCAAACGCATCTTTTGGAAAATGTGCAGGCACCCAGTCCAGCATCACGCCAATACCATTTTGATGACAATAATCGACAAAAAAGCGGAAGTCGTCGGGTGTGCCAAAACGACTGGTCGGGGCATAGTAGCCGGTAGTCTGGTAACCCCAGGAGGCATCTAAGGGATGTTCAGTAATCGGCAGTAATTCGATATGGGTAAAGCCGGTTTCTTTGACGTAATCGACCAGTTGTTTAGCCAGCGTACGGTAATTTAAAAAATTCCCTTGGGCATCCCGTTTCCATGAGCCTAAATGAACCTCGTAAATAGACATGGGCTCATGTTGCCAGTCAAACCTTTGCCTTTGGCTGATCCATTGATCATCATGCCAGCTGTAATCATTTTCATCGGTGACGATGGCAGCCGTTTTGGGGCGAAATTCAAATTGCTGGCCATAAGGGTCGGTCTTGACCAGTATTTCATCGCTGTAACGATTTAAGATTTCAAATTTATACAACGCCCCTTCGGTCAGATTCGGGATGAAGATTTCCCAGATGCCGCTGCCGCCGAGGTTACGCATCGGATGGCAGCGACCATCCCACTGATTGAAGTCACCTATGACGCTGACCCGGCCTGCATTCGGTGCCCAAACGGCAAAATAGACGCCATGAATATTATCGATCGTATGCAGATGAGCGCCCAGTTTTCGATAAATATGCCAGTGCTTGCCTTCACCAAACAGGTGTTGGTCAAATTCGGATAACACAGGGCCGAAGTCATACGGGTCATAATTGATATGATCATGGCCTTGTTTATCGGTCCAATGCAGTTGGTAATGTTCATCTTCATCCAGTGAATCAGGAGCCTTGCAAATAAACAGGTCGGTGCCCTCGATACGCTTGAATTCCGGGCCTTCAGCGCCTAAGCGAACGGTTTCGGCATGGGGCATGAATACGCGGATCAAATCCTGATTGTTGACGGTATGCAAACCCAGAACCGAAAATGGATCATGATGCTTGGCATGGATTATTTTCAAGGTATCCGAATCAAGTGACGGGCGACTGATTTGCTTTTCCATGGGGTGCTGCCTCTGTTATTAGGTGTTGTTATTAACTATGGATAGTACCAAATTCACTGGTTGGAATGAAATTTGTGTTAAGACTATTGTGAAAAGAGCCAGATTAGACAACAATAGGGGCGTAGCAACCGGAGTCTGTGTTTTTATGACGGTTCAAGATATAAGCGTTTATCAAAACGACTTGTATTTTGAGTGCTGAAATAAATGTATTGATTTAGGATACAATAAAAAAAAATAAACCTGTCAAGGGGGAAATATGTCGAACCATGGTAAGTCAACGGAACGTTTTGTCAGTCATCTCACCCGTAATACGGTTGCCTTGATTTTAGCTGGTGGGCGAGGTTCTCGTTTAAAGGATATGACCAATTGGCGGGCCAAGCCTGCTGTGCCTTTTGGTGGAAAGTTCAGGATTATCGATTTTCCATTATCGAATTGTATGAATTCCGGTATTCGTAAAATTGGTATTTTAACGCAGTATAAAGCGGATTCATTGATTCGGCATATTATGCAAGGGTGGGGGTTTTTACGCGGTGAATTCGGTGAGTATGTCGATTTAATGCCGGCACAGCAGCGTCATTCAGAAAATGACTGGTATTTAGGAACAGCCGACGCCATTTATCAAAATATCGATATTTTACGGCATCGCAATCCGGAATTTATTTTGGTGTTGGCTGGCGATCATATCTATAAAATGGATTATGGCGCCATGTTGGCCGATCATGTCGCGAATAATGCAGATTTGACCATCGGTTGTCTTGAGGTTCCCTTGGAAGATGCCAAGGAATTTGGCGTCATGCATGTTGATGATGAGCGCCGGGTCATCGATTTTGTCGAAAAGCCTGAAAACCCACCGGTCATGCCAGGCCGGACGGATACGGCATTGGCGTCGATGGGGATCTATGTGTTCAATGCCGGTTTTTTATTTGAACAATTAATCAAAGATGCCGATACCCCAGGGTCAAGCCGTGATTTTGGTAAAGATATTATTCCGGCCGTGATCGAAAAATACCGGGTGAATGCCTATCCATTCCTTGATTTGCAAGGCGGGCAAAGTTATTGGCGTGATGTGGGTACGATTGATGCCTATTGG
>CAYUAE010000132.1:0-5587 GCA_964442675.1 uncultured Methylomarinum sp. | reverse complement strand
ATGCCAAAGTCGATAAAATCGAAGACGGCATGATGTATGTCACCGAAGTCGATGACAGCGGTAATGAAAAACAAAAACATGAAGTGCCTTTCAAACATTCGATGATGCTGCCAGCATTTACCGGTATCGATGCCGTTCGCAATGCCGGCGTAGAAGGACTGACAAACCCTCGGGGGTTTGTTATTGTCGATGAACATCAGCGCAACCCGACCTTTAAAAATATCTATTCCGTCGGTGTTTGTGTCGCATTGCCGCCAGTGGAAAAAACGCCTGTTCCTGTGGGTACACCTAAAACCGGCTATATGATTGAGTCTATGGTCACGGCAACGGCACATAACATTATGAATGAACTGGAAGGAAAAGAGCCGTCTGAACTCCCCAGCCTGAGTGCCTTATGCCTGGCCGATTTAGGCGACACCGGCGTCGCGTTTCTGGCGATCCCGCAGATTCCGCCACGAAATACAACCTGGTCAAGTCATGGAAAATGGGTGCATTTAGCCAAGATTGGCTTTGAAAAATATTTTATGCGAAAAGTCAGAAAAGGCATCAGCGAGCCATTTTATGAAAAAATGATGCTTAAATTTATGGGCGTTGTACGCCTGAAATAGGAGGTAACAATGACAATTGATCGCATGGTGATGGCTATTGCCGGCAGTTTTATTTTAATCAGTGTCGGGCTTGCGGTATGGCATTCCTTGAACTGGCTCTGGTTTACCGCCTTTGTGGGCGCAAACCTTCTGCAAGCCTCTTTCACCGGATTCTGTCCTTTAGCTATCATACTCAAGAAGCTAGGCGTCAAACCTGGCTGTGCTTTTTAAAAAATCCATCTCGCAATAAAAAGGCCGGTTTAACCGGCCTTTTTTTCAACCGTTCTGACTTACAATGAATCAATAATTTCCTGAGCTATTTTCTTTTGCTGCTCATTCCCTTGCTCTAAAACCTCTTGCACAATCGCCTTAGCCGCATCAATATCCCCCATATCAATGTATGCCCGGGCCAGATCCAATTTGGTTTCAAACTCATCCATATCAGTCAGATCTGATACCTCTGCATCTGCCACAGATGGTTTCTCGTCTTTAACTTCAAAACTGCTTTCTTCAAAATTAAAGTCAAAATCAAAAGACTCATCATCCGCATTCTCTTCAGTCGCAGGCTTTTGTGTTACGGGCTCTGAAGCGGTATCGAAATCGAAGGTTTCCAAATCTTCATTATCATCTTTAGCCGGAGCTTTTTTATCGATTTCTTCAGATAGTGTACCAATATCCAGGTCAAAATCTAATGACTCAATCTCATCGCCAACTTTTTCATCAGTTTTGTTTTTCTCGACATCCTCACTCGTAAAACCATCCAGATTAAAGTCCAGATCTTCCATTGAGTCCAGGTCTAAAACCGTGCCCTCATCAGTTTCAGCCGAACCCTTATCATCAGTCGTATCATCTTTACCAGACGAGCCGAAGATATCCAAAGAAATATTATCGAGTTCTGCTTCATCAATCAGATTATTGGCGTCTACATCAGCAGGTGACTTATCCTGATTCGATTCATTCTCATTTTTCTGACTTTCTGTCGCCGTTAAATCCGATGCGCTGCTCTCCAGTCCCAACTCCTTTTGCATTTCCACGGCTTTTGCCCAGAATTCAGGATCCTCATCTTTTATACCCGATTGCTCCAGTTCACTCAGATATTCTGCAAAAGCAGCTTTATTTTCACTGGCATAAAAGATTTCCAACAGCTTCAGCTTACATTCCTTACGTTCAGGATGTTCTTTAATCGCCTGCCGCATCAGCTCTTCCGCTTGCTGATAGCGACCATAGGCCAAATAGACATCGGCTTCTGCGATTGGATCGACTTCGCTTTGCTCGGCATCAAAAGCATCAAAATCGCTGGGTGTAAACTCACTCAAGAAGGAACTCTCACCGACCGTCCCGACATCATAAGCCTCACCTTCATGAGATACGATGGAACTCTCTGGCTGACTATTCATTTCTGAGTCAGGCATAACAATCTGACTGGATGCCGAAAACATGCTGTCGGCATCCATTTCTTCTTCCGCCCGACGCTTCCTGGTCCACAGCCAGGCTAACAATCCTAAAATGAAGACACTGGCGCCACCTACGATCACATAATAAAAGTCACTGAAAAAGCCGCTTTCTTCGGCTTCCTGTGGCTTCGGCATTGACGGTTTTTTAGGCGGCTGTTTTTGTATTGGTTTAGCCACCGGCTTTTTCGCATCAGCTTTTGGCTTTGCCACAGGTTTCGCTGCAGCCTCAGTTTTAGTCGCTGTTTTCACGCCATCTGACTGGCCGGTTTGTTGTAAGGCCGCTAATTGTGCATCTTTGACCGCCAACAACTGCTGCATGGCCGTCAATTGTTGCTCAAGTTTTTCAAGCCTCGCCAATAATGCCTGATTATCAAGCTGAGTTGCCGAGCCTTTTTCATGTTCAACCGTAGCCTTTGTTGCCTCTGCTGATTTTTCAGTCGATGCCTGCAGTGCTGCAACGCTTGCAGTTTCTTCAACAGCCGACTCCACCGGTGCAATCAATTCCAGTTGACTGCCCGTTTTTTTGGCTGAGGCTTCAGCAACGCTCGTCGTTTTTTGAGCTTTAGCGCGTTTTGTGGATTTTTGCTGCCATTCTTGATATTGCTGCCGAAAAATATCAGCGGCCTGTTTTCGAGATAGTTTTAAAATGCTGTCGACATCGGGAATTTTCAGTTTTTTCCCAGCCATCAAGGCATTCACATTTTTCTTGTAAAAAGCCTTCGGGTTTGCTTCATACAAGGCGACAACCATTTGTTCGATAGAAATATCCTTGCGCGGCCTGAGCCTTGCCGCAATATCCCATAAGGTATCACTGCGCCGAGTGGGACCGTATTCATTGCTTGCCAGCTGTTCATTTTCAACCCGAATGGTCGTATCAGTAGCCGGTTTATTGGTTTGAGTTTGAAGGGATGCAGGCGAAACCGCCGTTTGTGCGACAGGAATGACAGGCTGGGTATAACTGCTGGGTGGATCGACTAAAACAGTGAACTCCCGGTATAAATTGCCTTTATCCCAGGTTACTTCAAGCAGAAAATCCAAAAACGGCTCGCGTAACGCTTCATTGGAGGTCACTTTAATAACCACCGAACCATCACGCCGAACCTCTGTTTTGAATTTTATTTTAGTCAGAAAATAATTCCACGGCACCCCGGCTTCATCAAACTTTTCCGGCGCCGCTAAACTGACCCTGATATTGGCGGGATTTTCGTCTTTAGAAACAATCAGCGGAATTTCCGCATTCAGCTTTTGATTCAGCGCTGAATGCAATTTAATGTCTCCAATCCCTAAAGGATGCGCACTCATCGGTGCTAAAAGAGAGACAATTGCTAAAGTTTTGTTCAAATTGCGCACGTTGTTCTCCTACCGAATAATCCCGTCACAATGTTTTCCAAAAAGAGTATTTGGAATAAGCTTAGACTAGATATATTTTTTTACCAGTTCTTCAGCAATTTGAACACTATTTAATGCAGCTCCTTTTCTGACGTTATCACCAACTACCCATAAGTCCAATCCCTTAGGATGTGAAATATCTTCACGAATCCGTCCGACAAACACATCGTCATGCCCTGAGGACTCGGTCACGGCCGTTGGATATCCACCATCTTCACGGGTATCGACAACAGTGACGCCCGGTGCTTTTTGCAGCAGCTCACGCACCGTTTCCACCGCAATTTTTTCGCCCGTTTCAATATGTACGGCTTCGGAATGGCCATAAAATACCGGCACGCGGACAGCGGTCGGGTTGACCTGAATCGAATCATCGCCAAAAATCTTACGCGTTTCCCAGACCATCTTCATTTCTTCCTTGGTATAACCATTATCAAGAAATACATCGATTTGCGGTAAAACATTAAATGCAATCTGCTTGGGATAAACTTCGGATTTAATCGGTTTACCATTCAGCAAGGCGGCAGTTTGTCTGACAACCTCTTCAATGCCCGGCTTACCGGTGCCAGAAACAGCCTGGTAGGTACAGACATTGATTCTGTCAATGCCCACCGCATCATAAATCGGTTTCAACGCCACCAACATTTGAATGGTCGAGCAATTCGGGTTGGCGATAATGCCGCGATTTTTGTATTCTGCGACCTTTTCGGGATTCACTTCCGGCACCACCAGCGGAATATCATCGTCATATCGAAACTGCGACGTGTTATCGATAACGACACACCCCGCCTCCGCCGCTTTTGGCGCATATTCAGCCGAAATACTGGCGCCGGCCGAAAACAAACCGATTTGTACCTTGGAAAAATCAAATTCCGCCAGATCTTCAACCACAACCGAACCGCCTTTAAAGGGAATCCGTTTTCCCACTGAACGACTGCTGGCTAACGCATAAACATGACCGACCGGAAAATCCCGCTGTTCCAGGATCGACAACATCGCTTCACCGACAGCACCCGTTGCGCCGACGACGGCGACATCATAGGTTTTTGACATATCAGACTCCCACCTTTAACGCATTGATAACCGCATCACCCATTTCCGATGTGCTCACTTTCTTATTCCCCTCGGCAAAAATATCGGCCGTTCTAACGCCGGCATCCAGGGCCGTATTGACAGCGGTTTCGATACGATCGGCGGCTGCCGCTTCGGCAAAGGTGTAGCGCAACATCATGGCAACCGATAAAATAGTCGCCAACGGATTAGCCACACCCTGGCCTGCAATATCCGGCGCCGAGCCATGAATTGGCTCATACATACCCTTGCCAGATTCATCTAACGAGGCCGAAGGCAGCATACCGATGGAGCCTGTCAGCATCGCTGCGGTATCCGACAAAATATCGCCGAACATATTCGTCGTCACCATCACATCGAACTGCTTGGGCGCCCTGACTAATTGCATCGACGCATTATCGACATACATATGGCTCAATACCACATCCGGGTATTGTATCGCCACCTCATTCATCACCTCACGCCATAATTCGGTGCATTCCAGCACATTGGCCTTATCCACCGAGCATAAGCGTTTATTGCGTTTTTGTGCAATCTGGAAAGCTGAATGCGCAATACGCCGAATTTCAGATTCTGAATAGACCAGGGTGTTGTAGCCTTGTTTTTCGCCGTTTTCCAGTGTTCTGACACCACGCGGCTGACCGAAATAAATACCGCCGGTCAATTCCCGCACAATCATCAGATCCAGGCCAGAAACAATCTCGGCTTTCAGGCTCGACGCATCGGCCAGTTGCGGATATAAAATGGCCGGACGCAGATTGGAAAACAATTTCAATTCTGCGCGAATACCCAGCAAACCGCGTTCGGGACGTACTGCATGCTCTAAAGGCTCCCACTTTGGCCCGCCAACGGCCCCTAATAAAACCGCATCGGCAGCCTGGCATAAGTCCAGCGTCGCTTGTGGCAATGGCGTCCCATATTCATCATAAGCGGCACCACCAATCAAGCCTTGCTCAAATTCCAGGCCAAGATTCATGTCCGCATTTAAAAACGTCAGCACCCGCAATGCTTCGGCAACAATCTCAGGGCCAATCCCGTCACCGGGTAAAATTGCAATTTTTTTCGTCATCGTTAACCTTATCGTCAAAT
>CAYUAE010000131.1:0-5647 GCA_964442675.1 uncultured Methylomarinum sp. | reverse complement strand
TATGAAAAAATTACTTTATATTTTGTTATTAGTCGTGCCTTTCAGTGTTTATTCTGCAGGGGCTGAAGTTGAGCTTGAAGATGCCGACATTGATCTGAGCGATGTTCAATCACTCGAACGGGGTGCAAAACACTATGTGACCTATTGCTTAGGCTGCCACTCCGCCCAATACATTCGTTACAAGCGTATAGCGATTGACTTAGGCCTGGATGAAGATAAGGTGCTTAAGGACATTGCACCGCTCGGTGCAGGTATCTATGATCAGATGCATTCGGCAATGAACTCGAAAGATGCTGCAAAATGGTTCGGAACTACGCCACCTGACTTATCGCTTATTGCGCGGGCACGAGGTGCCGATTGGCTGTACACTTACCTGAAAAGCTTCTATACCGATCCTTCCAGGCCTTATGGTGTCAACAACCGTGTTTTTGAAGATGTCGGCATGCCGAATGTTTTATGGCAATTACAAGGCGAACAAACCGCTGTAATCAAAAAAATTGATGGCAAACCTGTCATTACCAAACTGGTTTCAAAAGGTAATGGCAAAATGTCGGAAAAAGAGTTCGACCGCTTTGTCAACGACCTGGTCAATTTCCTGGTCTATATCGGCGAACCGGTACAGCTGGAAAGAAAAGCCATGGGTAAATATGTTCTGTTTTATATTTTATTATTTACTCTCGTCGCCTATCTGTTAAAACGTGAATACTGGAAAGATATTCATTAAATAATACGCCGTAACACGCAAAAGGCATCAAATTTCGGTTTGGTGCCTTTTTTATGTTTATCATCTACCACTCTTCTTAAATTATCGGATACAGCAATGGATTTTATACATGCTCTGATTTTAGGCATCGTCCAGGGAATCACCGAATTTTTGCCCATCTCCAGCTCTGCCCACCTGATTCTGACCCCGGTTTTCAGTGGCTGGCAAGACCAGGGCGTGGCTTTCGATCTGGCCGTCCATATCGGTACGCTATTGGCTGTCATCCTTTATTTTCGCAAAGATGTCCTGATACTGCTGAATGATGGTTTCCGCTCAGTGCAGCAACGCCAGCATGTTGGACACAGCCGCCTGGCCTGGGCTGTTGTCATCGGAACCATTCCAACCGGCTTGTTTGGCCTGCTATTACTCGATATCATCGACACCCATTTACGTTCAGTACAGATTATTTTCGTCACGACGCTGGTTTTTGGCATGTTACTGGGTGCAGCTGATGTGTTTGGCAAAAAACAACGTACTATTGATTCTATAACCTGGAAAGACGCCATACTGGTGGGCCTTGCGCAATCTATCGCCCTGATTCCCGGCACTTCGCGCTCAGGTGCAACCATTACCGCCGGTTTGCTATTAGGCCTGGACCGGCAAGCCGCTTCACGCTTTTCTTTCCTGCTGGCCATTCCGATTACAGCCCTGGCCGCATCGGTTAAATTACTGGAAGTCGCCATTGCCAATGCCCCCGTTGACTGGCTGGCCTTCTTAATCGGCACGCTCACGTCATTTATTACCGCGCTGACCGCGATCCATTACTTTTTAAAATGGCTGAACCAATTTGGCATGTGGCCTTATGTGATTTACCGGGTTATTCTGGCCGGTGTAATTTATTTCTGGTTAATCAAGCCTGTGATGGCCTAACGATGAACTTAAAAAGACTGCTTGTTTTTCTGATCATTCCAGCGCTTTTAAGCTGCTCGCCGCCGGAGTCATTACAGCGTTTTGCTGGCTTGACGCAAGGCACCTCATACCATATTTCATTCTGGAAACCGGGGGTTGATCCGGCCGCATTAAAACAGCAGGTTGACCAGGAATTAGCGCGACTGGACAAACTGCTCTCCAATTATCGCCCCGACTCGGTCATTGAACAATTCAACGCCTTTTCTAAAAGTGAACCGTTTGAAGTCGGCGAAGAATTCGTGCAACTGGTGAAAAAAGCACAACAGGTAAGCAAAAAAACTGATGGCTGCTATGACATCACCAGCAAACCATTATTTTCGTTATGGGCATTCAATACCGATCATCCCGTAAAACCTGCGGATGATGCATTACAGCAAACCCGGCAACGCATTGGTTATCAAAATCTGGAAATTGTCGATGCCACCCATTTACGCAAGCGTCTGCCTCAACTTGAAATCGATATCGCCTCAATCGCTCAAGGCTACAGCGTTTACCGTATTGGTCAAATCCTGCTGCAAAACAAGATTGAGAATTATCTGGTCGAAATTGGCGGCGAACTGGAAACCCGTGGCCAGAAGCCGGGCAACAAACCCTGGCGAGTCGCTATCGAGCGCCCTTTGCCTGGACAAACCCGGCTGCATAAAATCCTGACGATTAAACGCCACGATGCCGTCGCAGTGATGACATCAGGAACCTATCGTCATTTTTTCGATCAGAACGGCCAACGTTTCAGCCATATTCTGGACGCGCGTACCGGCCGCCCTGTCACCCATAATACGGTTTCTGTCACGCTGATTCATGACGATGCGACCATTGCTGATGCCTGGTCAACTGCGTTGCTCTGTGTCGGCGCCGAAAAAGGTCTGGCCCTTGCAAACGAAGTCGGTATTGCTGCTCTGTTTATCACCCAACAGGATGGCGAAACATTGACTGAACAATCCAGTCAGCCCTGGCGCCAACTCACCGACATCACAATTCAATAATGCTTAGACTGTTCAAGATTCATCATAATCTGATTCACAAACTAGACTGTAAATCCCCTATTACTCCATCTGATTTACAACAGGCCGACTGGATCGACGCCCAGGAGCCTGATGAGCGCGAACGTGATTTATTAGAACACCTGATTCGAGATGAGCTGCCCGAATCCGATGATATGGAAGAAATTGAAACGTCGGCGCGTTATTTTATCGATGACTCCGGCTTGCATCTGCACAGCCTGTTTTTATCGCAAACCGAAGGTCGGCACGAGACCGAAACCGTTGCCTTCATCCTGCAAACAAAACGCTTAATCACCATACGAGAAGCCGATATCGCCGATTTCAGGCTGTTCCGTATGCGAGCACGCCATAAAATGATTTCATGCCAATCGGTCAGCGAATTGATGATCACCTTGCTGGAACACAAAATAGAAAATCTGGCCGATATTGTTGAAGAACTGCACAGTAAACTGGGCGATCTCAGTCAGGATGTTCTGGAAAACGAAAACTGTGATTTACAAGCGGCTATCAGCCAACTGGCAAAACTGGAAAACAGTAATGGCAAGATTCGGCTATGTTTAATGGACAGTATGCGGGAGTTATCCTTTCTGCAACGTCATTTAATCAAGCACCCCGAGCTGTTGGAAATTTGCCGTAAAATCATGCGCGATATCGACAGCTTACAGTCACATACCGCTTTTTTATTTGAAAAAATCAACTTCCTGATGGATTCGATTCAAGGCTTTATCAATATTCGCCAGAATCAAATCATAAAAATATTCTCCATCGCCGCCGTTATCTTTCTCCCGCCCACCGTGGTCGCCAGTATTTATGGCATGAACTTCGAATTCATGCCCGAACTGGATTGGAAATACGGCTATCCGACCGCTATTTTCATCATGATTCTATCGGCGATTGCGCCCTATTTGTTTTTTAAACATAAAGGCTGGCTGCAATAGTTAAAATCCGCACATCACACGCGGACCATGCTGCTTGAGCCAGTGTTTGTGTTGTTGATAATCCGGTATATGCTCGGCGACCAATTGCCAAAACACCGCCGAGTGATTTTTATGGCAGATATGACACAGCTCATGCACGACAACATAAGCCATCACCTGCGGCGGCGTCATGATCAACAGGCCATTGATATTCAGATTGTTTTTGGCAGAACAACTGCCCCACCGGCTTTTTTGCTGTTTGATCCGAACCTGCTGCGGCCATAATTGATGCCTGGGCGCGTAATGCTGAATATAGCGTTCGGTTTCTTCTGCCGCCTGCTGAAACATCCATTGCCGCACGATGAGACGGAGCGTATCGCTGCGTTGATCCTGCGACCGAATGTTCAGCAAAAAACCCTGATCAGACTTGAATGTTAAAACAGCTTGCCGTATTTGCGCTTTGCTTTGGATATGCAGCGGATAAAACTCGCCCTTGAAGGGAATCAGGCAACCTTCTTCATAGCGTTCCGGGGCCAGCGGCTTTACCGCCTGAGTTTTATGCCGGACTTTTTTCAAGGTCGCACTGATCCAATCTTTCTTTTCAGCGGCGAACGCATGTAGCTCTCGTTCCGGTACACCAGGCGGTGCGACTATTTCAACTTTGTCCTTTGAAACCACCAGCCGTACCCGTTTAGCCCGATGACTATAACGAATCTGATAACCGTCTTCTGTATTCATGCCCTTATGAATCCTGATTGATCATATGTGTCGCCAGGTCAGCCAGTGCGTTACGAAGATGATCTTTTAATTGAGGATGCATTTCAATATCGCCTAAGGCTTTATCCATGCACAGCATCCATTGGTCGCGCTCGGCCTGACCGATCGAAAATGGAAAATGACGCCGCCGTAACATGGGATGACCAAATTCCTGTATATATAAGTCCGGCCCACCCAGCCAGCCCGATAAGAACTTGAATAACTTGTCTTTTGCATTATCAAGCTGTTCGGCATGCATATGTCGAATCGGCTTTGCTTCAGGCAAGGTATCCATGTAGTGATAAAAACGATCGACCAAAAAGCGCAGCGTCGTTTCACCCCCTATCGCTTCATAAGGTGTTAAAGTGTTTTCACTCATCCGTTGTCATCCCGTCTTAAAAATGTAAAGTCGTCCAGCAGCCTTTTTTGTAAGATTGCTCCGCAAATAATCTTTGCCAATAACATAAGGTGTCGTATGGTACTACAATGGTAAGGCTGGGTTAAATTCGAGGCGGGCAGTTTTGAAAATACTTGGCCTGGCTATTACAAAAACAATGAAACTCTTGTAAGATTATCGAGTCTTATCCGCATATAAACTTTAAAGGTAAAGCAATGAGAGTAAACACTGTAACATCACGATCCACACAAAGCGTCCTGGCGACCAACCGTGTGCTTAGAAACACCTATTTTCTATTGTCACTGACACTGTTGTTCAGTGCGGCAATGGCAGGCGTTTCAATGATGCTGAATCTACCCCACCCCGGTATGTTGATTACCTTTGTCGGTTATTTTGGTTTATTGTTTTTAACCACAAAATTCCGCAACAGTGCATTGGGGATCCTTTTTGTTTTCATGCTGACCGGCTTCATGGGCATGACCTTAGGGCCGATTATAAATATGTACCTCAATGCCTTCAGCAATGGCCATGAACTGGTCATGACCGCTTTAGGCGGCACCGGCGTCATTTTCCTGGGCTTGTCCGGCTATGCACTGACATCCAAAAAAGATTTCAGTTTTATCGGCGGTTTTTTGATGATCGGTATTCTGGTCGCTTTTCTGGCCAGCTTAGGGGCATTATTTTTCAATATCCCGGCCTTGTCGCTGGCTGTTTCCGCCATGTTTATCCTGCTGATGTCAGGTATGATTCTGTATCAAACCAGCGCCATTATTCATGGCGGTGAAACCAACTACATTATGGCGACTGTTTCGCTGTATGTTTCAATCTACAACCTGTTCCTGAGCTTATTACAGCTTCTGGGTGTATTTGCCGGTGAAGACTGATCGTTATGGCGTAAGCAAAA
>CAYUAE010000130.1:0-5783 GCA_964442675.1 uncultured Methylomarinum sp. | reverse complement strand
TAAAACGGAATATCATCATCAAACCCACCGTCATCATACGCTGCAGCGGGTGGTGTGTTGGGCGATTGGGCTTGTGATTGTTGCGGTGCCGGGGCAGACTGAGGGGCGTTGGCAGGTTGCGTACCATTGTCAAAACTGGCGGTTCCCCCGCTACGGCTGCCTAACATTTGCATTTCTTCGGCAATAATCTCAGTGCTGTATCGATCCTGACCGGATTGATCTTGCCATTTGCGTGTTTGGATACGCCCTTCTACATAAACCTGACTGCCTTTACGTAAATATTCGCCTGCTATTTCGGCCAGCCGATTAAAAAAGACGACGCGATGCCATTCAGTCTGGTCTTTACGCTCACCTGTCTGTTTGTCTTTCCAGCGCCTGGTGGTCGCCAGTCTGATGGTTGTGACAGCACCGCCGCTAGGCATATAGCGTACTTCAGGGTCGGCACCCAAATTGCCGATAAGCATGACTTTGTTTAACATGTTTACTCCATATCAGATAATGGCGTCGCCGCGTGGCTTGCCGGGTTGTTTTGTTTTAAGCGCCCATTCAGTTAAAAACTGATTGATCGCTTCGGGGTTAAATTTTGCATGATCAATTTTTAAATAGGCCGTATTTTCTTCAAAATGCAACCTGACTTCTTCTATACCGGGTATTTTTAGCAATCTCCGGGAAAATTCTTGTGCCTGCCCGGCCTCTACCCCTTGTAATGGCAATAACATATTGGCCAAATAACGAGGGGGCTGCATAAACAAAGCGATAATTGCCCAGCTCGCAGCCATTGCTGCGGCAAACCAGAATACGGAAAGCATCCCGTATTCGCCATACAACCAGCCGCCGACTACGCCGCCGGTAAATGCACCTAAAAACTGACTGCTGGAATAAGCGCCCATCGCCGTGCCTTTCTGATCACCCGGTACGGTTTTTGAAATCAACGAGGGCAGTGTCGCTTCCAGCAAATTAAAGCCGGCAAAAAACAACCATAAGCCAGCCAGAAGCGCCAGTTTTTGCTGTGCGTAAAGTCCCAGCACAATATTCGCCAGCATGATGGCGATAATCGCGCCGACAAAGACTTTCTTCATTTGTCGTTTTTTTTCGGCCAGAATAATGAACGGTACAATAGCCAGTAACGAGGTTATCATAATCGGCAAATACACCATCCAGTGTTGCGCCGGAAAAATTCCCGCATCTCTTAGCAATAAAGGCACAATGACAAAACTGGCGGTCAACATTAAATGCAAGACAAAAATACCATAATCCAGCCGCAGTAATTCCGGATTGCTCAACACCTTGGAAAACTGGGATAAATTGGCCTCGGCGTCACGATGAACGATGATTTTTTCTGGATTGGGTACGATAAAAACAATCACTATAATGGCTAACAAAGCCAGGGCGGCTGTCAACCAGAAAATACCACTTATCCCAAAATGGGCGGCCACAATAGGGCCGGTTGTAATGGCCACGCCGAATGCGATACCAATGCTGGCGCCGATGGTAGCCATTGCTTTGGTACGATGGACTTCCTGGGTCAGGTCGGCCAGCAGGGCCATGATGGCAGCGGCGATGGCGCCACTCCCCTGTAACGCCCGCCCGGCAATGATGCCATAAATATTCGTCGATAACGCCGCCAGTACACTGCCGGCCGAGAATAATAACAGACCGGCGACAATGACTTTTTTAC
Source organism: uncultured Methylomarinum sp. (assembly GCA_964442675.1). GTDB lineage: Bacteria > Pseudomonadota > Gammaproteobacteria > Methylococcales > Methylomonadaceae > Methylomarinum. The sequence continues at coordinate 4,105 of CAYUAE010000130.1, read as the reverse complement.
GACCGATTTTATCAGACAGCAGGCCAAAAGGGATTTGCAACACCGCCTGCGTCAGGCCGTAAATACTGATGGCAAGTCCGATTAACAACGGGGTTGAATGCGGCAGACTTTCGGTAAATAACGACAAAACCGGCAAAATCATAAACAAACCCAGCATTCTGAAGGCATAAATGCTGGCCAATGAAAAGGTTGCCCGCTTTTCCATGGCAGTCATTGGGCTGGTTATATCCTGTAACTGGCTCAACTCTAACCTCTCGTCTTAAATTAAATTCGGCATTATAACATCAGCCTCTAAAATACTTCCCGCTTTGTATTTGACTGGACTGAACGGGCTGAACAATCGTATATTATCCGGCTCTTTAAACGATTATCTTCGGTCAATGGATAGCATCAGTATTCGGGGCGCCCGCACCCACAATCTTAAAAATATCGACCTGGATTTACCGCGTGACAAGCTGATTGTTATCACCGGCCTGTCAGGTTCCGGCAAGTCGTCTTTGGCGTTTGACACCATTTATGCCGAGGGGCAGCGGCGCTATGTGGAATCATTATCGGCTTATGCCCGCCAGTTTTTGTCAATGATGGAAAAGCCCGATGTCGATCATATTGAAGGCTTGTCACCGGCGATTTCGATCGAGCAAAAATCCACTTCGCACAATCCGCGATCGACGGTCGGTACGATCACCGAAATTTATGATTATCTGCGCTTACTCTATGCTCGCGCCGGTATCCCACGTTGCCCAAAACATGGTATTTCACTGGAGGCGCAGACGGTCAGCCAGATGGTGGATCAGGTGCTGGCACAAACACCGGGCGAACGCTGGATGTTATTGGCACCGGTGGTCACAGCACGCAAGGGTGAACATATTCAGTTACTGGAAGATTTGCGCGCCCAAGGCTTTATCCGAGCGCGTATCGATGGCGAAGTGGTTGATCTGGATGAGGCACCAGCACTGGATTTACGCAAGAAACACACCATCGAGGTTATCGTTGATCGCTTCAAAATCCGCCCTGACATTGCCTTGCGCCTGTCGGAATCGTTTGAAACCGCGCTAAGAATTGCAGATGGTATCGCTATCGCGGCCAGCATGGATGATGACCGTGAAATTGTTTTTTCAGAACGCTATGCCTGCTCTCAATGCGGTTACAGCATCAGTGAACTGGAACCGCGCATTTTTTCGTTCAACAATCCTAAAGGCGCCTGCCCTGCCTGCGATGGTTTAGGCGTACGGCAGCATTTTGATCCGGATCTGGTTATCCACAATCCCGATATCAGCCTGGCCGGTGGCGCCATTCGAGGATGGGACCGCCGTAATGCCTATTATTATCAGCTTATCTGCGCTCTGGCCGCGCATTACGGCTTTGACCCGGAAATGCCTTTTTCGGATATTCCAAAATCCATTCAATCGGTTATTTTATATGGCAGTGGCAAGGAGAAAATCCGTTTTCGTTATACCGACAGCACGGGTAAACAGACCGAGCGTCAACACCCGTTTGAAGGCATTATCGTCAATATGGAGCGCCGCTATCATGAAACTGACTCGCAAATGGTGCGAGAGGAGCTGGCTAAATATCTGACCCAGCAACCCTGCTCTGAATGCAAAGGCGCACGAATCAACATGTCGGCCCGGCATGTTTTTATCGCCGACAAACCGATTCATCATCTAACCGCGCTGGCGATCAAAGATTCGCTGCGTTTTTTTCAAGATCTCGATCTGCCGGGGCATCGCGGCGAGGTCGCGGCAAAAATCAACAAGGAAATCCGCGAGCGGCTTGAGTTTCTGGTCAATGTCGGGCTGGATTATCTGACGCTGGACCGCAGTGCCGATACTTTGTCCGGCGGCGAAGCACAACGTATTCGCCTGGCCAGCCAGATCGGTGCCGGCCTGGTCGGTGTGATGTATGTTCTGGACGAGCCTTCCATCGGTCTGCATCAACGCGACAACCAGCGTTTATTAAATACTTTGTTTCGTTTGCGTGACCTCGGCAACACCGTGATCGTGGTCGAACATGACGAAGATGCCATTCGCGCCGCCGATTATGTGGTGGATATTGGCCCGGGTGCAGGTGTTCATGGGGGCGAAATTATCGCGCAAGGCACGCCGGAAGACATTATGCGTCACCCCGATTCGCTGACCGGACGCTATTTATCCGGTGTTCATGAAATCAGCGTGCCGCAAACGGTGACACCGAACAACCCGGACAAACAATTAACACTGATCAATGCCCATGGCAATAACCTGAAAAATGTGACGGTGTCCTTTCCGGTCGGTTTATTGACCTGCGTCACCGGCGTATCCGGTTCGGGCAAATCGACCCTGGTCAACGATACTTTGTATCGGTTGGCCGCCCGCCGTATCAATAAGGCATCTCATATTCCAGCGCCTTGTGAGGATATCAAGGGACTGGAGTTTTTCGATAAAGTGGTCGACATCAACCAAAGTCCGATTGGCAGAACCCCCCGTTCCAATCCTGCAACCTATACCGGCATTTTCACCCCGGTTCGGGAATTGTTTGCCGCAACCCCTGAAGCCCGTTCCCGTGGCTATACGCCGGGTCGATTCAGCTTTAATGTTAAAGGCGGCCGCTGCGAGGCCTGCAAAGGCGATGGTGTCATCAAGGTCGAAATGCATTTTTTGCCCGACGTGTTTGTGCCCTGCGATGTCTGCCACGGCAAACGTTATAACCGTGAAACGCTGGAAATCCGCTATAAAGGCAAAACCATTCATGATGTCCTGGATATGACGGTGGAAGATGCAGCCGAATTTTTTAGTGCCATTCCGGTATTGCATCGCAAACTGCAAACACTGGTCGATGTGGGCTTAAGTTACATCACGCTGGGGCAGAATGCGATTACATTGTCGGGAGGAGAAGCTCAAAGGGTTAAACTGGCCAAGGAACTCTCCAAGCGTGATACTGGAAAAACGCTCTATATTCTGGATGAACCCACAACGGGCCTGCATTTTCATGACATCAAGCAATTATTGCTCGTCTTACATACCTTGCGTGATCATGGCAACACGGTGATTATTATTGAGCATAATCTGGATGTGATTAAAACGGCTGACTGGCTGATCGATATCGGGCCGGAAGGCGGCAGCGGCGGCGGCACCGTAGTTGCCGAAGGCACGCCGCAACAAATTGCCAATCACCCGGATTCTTATACCGGACAATATCTTAAACGCTTTTTGGCGGACTAATGCGCGTGCGTATGATTGTGATCATGCGCATGTCCATGACCTGAACCAGGCGCTGTAGAACCTGTAGAATGGTTGTGTTGCTGAAACAGGGTTTCGTTCAAGTCTCGCGCAGCTTGAACAGAAACACCATATTTGTAGACCATCAGCCCGCCTAAATCGGCGGTAAATATCAGTACGATATTCAGGACTATGGCGAATAACAAATAAAACACATTGGCTGCACCTTCAATCAGGCCGCGTTTAAGTAATCGCCACAACGCCAGAAAAGCGGTGAGGCTGAGAACGGTTAAGGCCAAGGTTTCGTGACGCTCCATCACCTCATGAACATTGCCACCATGGGCGACAGATTCTTCGGCGGCCAAACCTGCGGCAACGGTAAACCCCGTCATAATCACGCCGAGATATAAAAACCAACTGGCCGCCTTACGCCATTCAGGCTTTTTAAGCACACTGCCCAGAATGTCGATGGCGGTAAATCCTGTCAACAACGCGATGGGAAAATGAACAAACAACGGGTGAATATTTTCCATCGCGGCGATACCCGGCATCAACGTTGCAAATATCTCTGCCGGTGATTTTTCAGACAAGCTAACCAAAAAAATCAAAAACTGCTCAATAGTACTGGCAACACCGCCACTGTGACCGGCACCACCATGAACTTCAGGCATCCAGAAATTGATTATTTCAAACATATTTTTTTCCAGGCGTATTGAATAAGGCGCTCATCATACCACCTGCGACTGATTTCTTAAAAACTTAGCCAAGCCCACTGTTTTTAATTTCGTCAACGGCGTCAATAATCGGTTTCCATTGTTTGACAGCCTTGAAATATTGCCCTGTTGCTGCCATTTTTACAAAACCGTTTGTCTTAAACAGTAACTCAAACTTCACATATAATTTTATAA
>CAYUAE010000129.1:0-5834 GCA_964442675.1 uncultured Methylomarinum sp. | reverse complement strand
TCGGCTGTTTTTTCAGTAATTTCTTTGGCGATTGAGGTCGTCGTCATTGCAGTCGTGGTCACAGGAGGGACGACGGACTTAATAGGTTTTGATGGTAAGCCAGTCTTCGCGATAGCGGAAATATTTTGTTCTATTTCGGATTGGGTTATGGCTTCTGCTGTTTGGCTGGAGCTGGTTTCATCTGTGGCGCTTGAAGATGGCTGGATTATTTTTTCAGGGCCTTTAGCATCTGGTTCAGTCGGGCTATCTGTGTGATCGGCTTCGATTGATTGCAATATATCTGGTGGGGCGAGATCATAGTTGGATGCGGCTATCGTTTCTGGTGTACGGGAGGCGATGATTTTATCCGTAGGCTTGGCTGGAACTTGGGCTGTTTTTTCCGAGACTGCTCCGGGTATTTCAGGCGTGAGTGAGTGGGTGGGTTCAACAGACTCGGATGGTGGGGTTGAATCGGCTGGGTCTTGTACCGGCTTTGTTTCAGCGTTCAGCAAGCGATTTGCTGCAGGCGCTTCGGATAATAATAAAATCGTGGGTAAGGTTTGTTTTACAGTGGGACTCTGAGGTGTGTTGGCGACGGCGCCATATTGCAATTCCCACAGGAAAAAACTCAAGTTTGCGACGGCAATCAAGAAAAAGAGAAATTTTATCATTCAATCTTCACAATAAAGGCTAAGGCCGGTTAAAACCAGATCGGGCTCAATGTGGGTATCATATTTCAGGTGTGGCGCAATGAGTGAGGCATCGCCACCGGTTAAAATCAATCGAGCGTTTTTATCAATGCTTTGCATGCTCTGTTCGATCAGTCCGCATGCGGCCAGTAAAGTTCCACTATAAATAGCCGCTTCGGTAAAATCCGCAAGGCCTGTCACATAATCCTGTTCTATGGCAGGCAAAAGTTGGGTATTTTGGTTTAACGACTGCCGCATCATATGCAGGCCGGGGCAAATCAGTCCACCTTTGTGTTGTCCATCGGCATGCAGATAATCCACTGTGATTGCGGTGCCACAATCAACCACCCAGCAATTCCCAAGCCGTTTATGGTGTGCGGCGATCAGCGCCAGCCAGCGGTCGATGCCGAGTTTTTCAGGTTGCCGATAGGCATTCCTGATCCCGCATTTTTCGGCCGAGGCCTGGGCCTGGATGATATGAATAGCGGGCCAGAGCTGTTTGGCCAGGTCGATAATGCGCTCTGCAATGGATTGATGGCTCACCGTGGCAATCGCCAGACTATCGGCCGGAGGCAGGTTTTGCCAGTGTTGATGCAGGCAGGCGATAAATTGCGGTTGGCGGTAGTCCAATGCAGGTTGATTGAAAAAATCATGCGCCTGTTGCCAGGCCCATTTAAGGCGACTATTGCCAATATCAAGCAGTATTTTCATGGCTGGGGCTGAAGCTGATTTCGCCGGAAGCAAAGGTTTGCCGTTTGCCATCGGATTTGCGTAATAAGAGCTGGCCGTGCTCATCGATGCCCTCCAGAACCCCTTGGTGTTGCTGTTTGCCTTGATAAAGGGTGGCTGTTTTACCCTGCAGGCAATCGTATTGCCGCCATTCTTCGATAAAAGGGGGGAGGCCTGTTGCGTCAAAATCGTGCAAGACCGGGATCAGCTGATTGAGTAATTCAGCAGCTAAGCGATTACGCAGGGTAAAGGCTTTGTCGCCAACGATGCTGTACAGATCGGTGCAGGGTTGGTCAATCATTTGGGTCAGATGTTGCGGCAGAAAGCCGTTTAATCCTAAGCCAACGACGGCATGGCAGGGGCCTTCGGCTTCACCGCCGACCTCAATCAAAATTCCGCCCAGTTTTTTTTGTTGCCAGTAAATATCATTGGGCCATTTTAAACCGGCATCGTGAATGTTTAAGCTGTTGAGTGCCCGAATCACCGCGACGCCAACAGCGAGGCTGAGTCCGGCAATGACCGCTGGGCCGGACTGGTAGTGATAGCGCAAAGATAAATAAATATTGCGCCCAAAAGGCGATACCCATTGTCGTCCGCGGCGCCCACGCCCCTCTGTTTGATATTCGGCAAAGCAGGCTGTTGCATGCGCATTTTCAGTGTGCAGTAAATAGCTGTTGGTGGAGGCTAAACAGGGATGGATTTCAAGTCGTTGCAAAAGTGTCTTTGTGTTTGCATCGAGTGATTGACGAATAGTGTCTTCATCGAGCAGTTGTAATGGTTGGCTGAGTTTGTAGCCTTTACCGCTGATGGCGCTATAGTGCAGGCCGAGCCTGTCGAGGTTTTGTAATTGTTTGCATACGGCCGAGCGACTGATGGCGGCGGATTCAGCCAATTCTGTGCCCGAATGAAAGCGGCCATCGGCCAGTCGCGCCAGAATCTGCAGCAAATGTTGTGAAATAGCCATATGATCGGCAAATGGGTCAGAAAAAGGCATTATACCGTAGAAAAAATGCAGTTTGAGCAAAGATGCTGAAGGCAGACTGTAAAAATTTTAAGTTTTTCGCTTTACCTAGTAGAATGGTAAGTTAACTTTAATCTTGCCGTATTGTTTTCGGCAAGACATTGCTATTCAGACGGTTTATTTTTGAGGATAAAAAGTGGAACTCAGCGGCGGCGAAATCATCGTTAGATGCCTGAAAGACGAAGGCGTGGAGTATATATTTGGTTATCCGGGTGGCGCGGTATTACACCTGTATGATGCTATTTTTCAGCAGGATGACGTCCAGCATATTCTGGTAAGACACGAACAGGCGGCAACCCATGCGGCAGACGCCTATGCGCGTGCAACCGGCAAGCCTGGCGTTGTGCTGGTGACGTCAGGTCCAGGCGCGACCAATGCGGTTACGGGCATTGCGACAGCCTACATGGATTCAATACCGATGGTCGTCATTTCAGGCCAGGTTCCAACGGCTGTGATTGGCAGCGATGCATTCCAGGAAGTGGATATGGTCGGCATTACCCGGCCTTGCGTCAAACACAATTTTTTGGTGAAAAGAACCGAAGATATTGCCGAAACCATGAAAAAGGCTTTTTATGTCGCGACGACAGGCCGTCCTGGTCCGGTTGTGGTGGATATCCCTAAGGATATTACTGATCCGGGTTATAAGATTCCTTATCATTATCCTGAAACCATTCACATGCGCTCATATAATCCGGCAGTGATGGGACATAAAGGGCAAATCAAAAAAGCCGTTGGTTTGTTATTGCAGGCGAAACGACCCATTATTTATGCCGGCGGCGGTGTTATTTTGGGCGAGGCCTGTGAGGAATTGAGAGAAATAACCCGGTTGTTGGGATTTCCAATTACCAATACACTGATGGGATTAGGCAGTTATCCTGCAACCGATGAACAATTCGTCGGCATGTTGGGGATGCATGGTACTTATGAGGCCAATTTGGCCATGCACGAAAGTGATGTGATTTTGGCTGTCGGCGCGCGCTTCGATGACCGGGTAACCGGCAAGATTGCCGAGTTCTGCCCTTATGCCAAGATTATTCATATCGATGTCGATCCAGCGTCGATTTCCAAAACGGTGATGGTCGATGTGCCGATTGTCGGGCAAGTGAAGCCTGTTTTGCAACAGATGATCGATTTGATTCAGGATAGCAAAATGAGGCCATCTGAAGAAGCCTTATCGGCCTGGTGGAGTCAAATTGATAACTGGCGCAGTATCGATTGTCTGGCCTATGATCGTAACAGCGAAATCATCAAGCCGCAGTATGTGATAGAGCAGCTCTATCAGGTGACTCAGGGTGATGCTTATATTACGTCAGATGTGGGGCAGCACCAGATGTTTGCCGCGCAGTTTTATCCTTTCGACAAACCGCGTCGCTGGATTAACTCGGGTGGGCTTGGCACGATGGGCTTTGGATTGCCGGCAGCGATAGGCGTTAAATTGGCTTTCCCCGATGCCGATGTCGCCTGTGTTACAGGCGAAGCGAGTATCCAGATGTGTATTCAGGAGTTGGCGACAGCGCTGCAATATGATGCGCCGGTCAAAATTATCAATCTGAATAACCGGTATATGGGGATGGTGAGACAATGGCAGGAGTTTAATTACAGCGGTCGTTATTCGCATTCTTATATGGATACCATTCCTGATTTTGTCAAACTGGCCGAATCTTATGGTCATGTCGGGATTCGCGTCGAAAAGCCAGGAGAGGTCAAAGAAGCGATAGAGCAAGCATTCGCCATGAAGGACAGAACTGTATTTTTAGACTTTATGACAGATAGAGAAGAAAATGTTTATCCGATGATTGAGGCTGGAAAAGCGCATCATGATATGAAACTACGGGTCGCGCCAAGTGCAAAAACCGAGAGGGAGCTGGCCTGATGAGACATATTATTTCTATTTTGATCGAGAATGAAGCCGGCGCTTTATCCCGGGTTGCCGGTTTATTTTCTGCCCGTGGCTATAATATTGAATCATTGACTGTAGCGCCGACCGAAGACCCGAGCCTATCACGCATGACATTGGTGACGCGCGGTAACGATCATGTCATTGAGCAGATTACCAAGCAGTTGAACAAGTTGATTGATGTCGTCAAATTGATTGATCTGGCTGAAGCGGTGCATATTGAACGGGAATTGATGCTGGTCAAAATTCATACGACAGAAAACAGTCGCGCCGAAGTGAAACGCTTAAACGATATTTTTCGCGGCAAGATCATCGATGTCACAGCGGCGAGCTATGTCGTTGAAATGACAGGTCCATCCGATAAACTGGATGCGTTTATTCATGCTTTGGATCCTGAAAGTATTATCGAAGTGGTTCGCTCCGGGCCGACGGGTATTTCCCGCGGTGAAAAAGGCTTACACTTATAACCCTTATATTAACTTTTAAAAACGAGAAAAACCTATGCAAGTTTATTACGATAAAGATGCCGATCTTTCTATCATCCAGTCTAAAAAAGTCGCTATTATCGGTTACGGCTCACAAGGCCACGCCCATGCCAATAACCTGAAAGACTCAGGGGTCGATGTAGTTGTTGGTTTGAGAGCGAATTCTGCTTCTGTAGCGAAAGCGGAAGCGGCCGGATTGACAGTAAAAGAAGTGCCTGAAGCCGTTCAGGGGGCGGATGTCATCATGATTCTGACGCCGGATGAGTTTCAATCACAGCTGTACAAAAGCGTGATCGAACCGAACTTGAAGCAGGGAGCTGCATTAGCGTTTGCCCATGGTTTTGCTATTCTCTACAACCAGATCGTGCCACGTTCCGATCTGGATGTCATCATGATTGCACCAAAAGCGCCGGGTCACACCGTGCGTTCGGAATTTGTCCGTGGCGGCGGTATCCCTGACTTGATCGCGATTCATCAGGATGCCTCAGGCAAGGCTAAAGACATCTGTTTGTCTTATGCGTCAGCTATCGGTGGCGGTCGTTCCGGTATTATCGAAACCACCTTCCGTGACGAAACCGAAACTGATTTGTTTGGTGAGCAGGCGGTATTATGCGGCGGTGCGGTCGAACTGGTAAAAGCCGGTTTTGAAACGCTCGTCGAGGCGGGCTACGAGCCGGAAATGGCTTATTTTGAATGTCTGCACGAGCTGAAGCTGATCGTCGATCTGATGTTTGAAGGGGGCATTGCCAACATGAACTATTCCATTTCCAACAATGCGGAATATGGCGAATATGTCACAGGGCCTAAAGTCATTAATGAGGAAAGCCGTAAAGCCATGCGGGAAGCCTTGAAAAATATTCAAACCGGCGAATACGCCAAGCGCTTTATTCTGGAAGGAATGACGAATTATCCTGAAATGACGGCCAGACGCCGATTGAATGCAGAGCATCCAATCGAACAGGTCGGTGCCAAACTGCGTGCCATGATGCCATGGATCGACGCGAATAAAATCGTTGATAAGGCCAAAAACTAAT